>JBGAJE010000005.1:6731-26348 GCA_044225085.1 Rickettsiales bacterium
GGGGCCGGTGAAGGTGATGTTTTTCATACCCGCGACTTTCACGATCGCCCCTTCGGGCGCGAGGTTGCCTTTGAGGGTGACGACGCCGCCGGTGGGGCTGAGCGGTTTGCTTATGGGGAGGACGACGTCTTGATTCGTCGGGAGTTTGATGTCTTTCAAATTCTCGGCCATGGTTTTGCCGGTGACGGTGAGGCAGTCGCCGTGGATGTAGCCGCCATCGAGCAGGGCTTTGAGGACGACGGGGACGCCGCCGATGCCGTAGAGATCGAACGCAACGTATTTCCCGCCGGGTTTGAGGTCGGCGATGTAGGGCGTGCGGGCGAAGATTTCGCCGACGGCGTGCATGTCGAAATCGATGCCTGCTTCATGCGCGATGGCGGGCAAATGCAATGCGCCGTTGGTGGAACCGCCGGTGGCGGCGACGACGGCGGCGGCGTTTTCGAGCGCTTTGCGGGTGACGATGTCGCGCGGGCGGATTTTGTTTTTGAGGAGGTTGAGGACGGCTTCGCCGGATGCGAATGCGTAGGCGTCGCGCGAATCATATGGTGCTGGTGCACCAGCACTGCCGGGGAGTGCGAGGCCGATGGCTTCGGATACGCAGGCCATGGTGTTGGCGGTGAACTGGCCGCCGCAGCTGCCGGAGCTTGGGCAGGCGGCTTGCTCGAGGGCTTCCAAATCTTCCTCGGAGAATTTACCGGCGGCGTGGGAGCCGACGGCTTCGAACACATCGACGACCGTCACCGTTTTGCCGCGGAATTGGCCGGGGAGGATGGAGCCGCCATACATGAAGACGCTTGGGACGTTGAGGCGGACCATGGCCATCATCAGGCCGGGGAGTGATTTGTCGCAACCGGCGAGGCCGACGAGTGCGTCGTAGCAATGGCCGCGCATGGTGAGCTCGACGGAATCGGCGATGACTTCGCGGGAAACGAGTGAGGATTTCATGCCCTGGTGGCCCATGGCGATGCCGTCCGTCACCGTGATGGTGCAGAATTCGCGCGGGGTGCCGCCGGCGGCCGCGACGCCTTTTTTGGCGATTTGCGATTGGCGCATGAGGGCAATGTTGCAAGGGGCGGCTTCGTTCCACGTCGTCGCGACGCCGATGAGCGGCTGGGCGATTTGCGCTTTGCCAATGCCCATGGCGTAGAGATAGCTGCGATGCGGTGCGCGCTCGGGCCCTTCGGTGACGTGGCGGGAAACGAGTTTAGATTTGCCGTAGGTTTTGGTCATGGTGTTGTGCCTCTATTTTGAGGCAAATCAATGCATCAGGCGGGGCTTGGGGTCAAGAGTTAACACTTGTAGATTATAGCCGTGCGCCGCGGGCTACCAATAGGGCGGCGACGTTCTTGGCCCCTACCCGATTAGCGACTATGAGGGGGGTTTCGCCGGCGGTGTTGACGGCGTTGAGGTAGTTGCCAGCATTGAGGATCGTGCGGGCGGATTCGACATCATTATTACGAACGCTGAGAAAGAGTAGCCCTGCATAATCCTCGCGAGTAACCGCTAAGGGAAGATGTTGGTTGTTACGATCATAGCGGGTAGCGGAAATGGTCGGCGGAAGGACTTGCCGGCGGTAATTAAAATCCATTTTTGGGGGGAACACGGTGGGCGCCAATTTGGTTTCCCAGGTTTTCACTTTGGGTTTGGTGTCGGCAACTTTGACGGGGGGTAGAGCCAAGGTCGGTGTCGGCGGGGCGATGGAAGCGGTTGGTGGGGCGATCGGGGTATCGGCCACGGGCGGAAGCGGCGTGGCGAGATTCGGCATTGCGGTTGGGGATGCAAGTGCGGTGTCACCCTCCCCCACGGTCGGATTCGCTGGAGGCGTTATGGGTGCGGGAGTCGTTGGGGCGGTTTGGGCGACATTGTCACCCTCGGGGCCTGGAATTGATGCTGGAAGATCCGCGAGCGGGGTTAGTGGCGCATCTGCCGGTTTTTCGGTGGCGATGACGGGGCTATTGGGGCTGCGGAGGCTATTTGCCATCGGAATCGGCGGCAATGCCGGTGGCGATGGCGTAGCCGTCGCGCTTGCTGATGGGGCGTTTGGTGTAGCAGGCGTAAGGCTTGGCAGACCGGAGAGAGAGGGAAGCGGCGGCGGGGCCGAAAGAGATGGGGTTTGTGCTTGGGCTGCTGCCGCGCACAAACCCCCTATAATCATAACAAATAGACAACAGTTTCTTTTATTCAGTTCAAATCGTTGAAGAAGAGTATTCATGAAGTAAATGTATACAGCAAATCAGCTGTGATCGCACTCGAAAAACTTTGTGTAAGCGACTTTATTCTCGATCCAATGTTGGGGCTGTGATGGGAAGATCACAGCATGGCGCCGACCTACACTTTAAATATTAGCGGGCGCTGAGTTTGCGGATTTCTTTTTCGACCAAGCGCTCGACCATGCCGGGAAGGTTACTATCTAACCAATCCTTGAGCATGGGCTTCAGGGATTCGATCACCAGACTTTCGACGGTTTCGCCAGAGCGGAATGGGATAGCAGTGGTGGGGGCAGCAGGCGCAGGTGCTGCGGCCAATGTGTCGAGTTCGCGCAGGGCGGCAGCAGAGGCGGCGCGGGTGGTTTCAGAAATGAGGCTTTCCGTATCAACGACTGGAGCCGGCGCGGGCGCGGGCGTGGGTTCAGGTGCCGGGGCTGGAGCAGGCGCTGGGGCTGCTTCGGACGAGACTGGGGCGGCCATAATTTCATCAATCGACATCATGGAGACGGCGGGCGGCGCATCTTCCTTGGTGGCGGTGCTGACGGAGCCGTCGTCAGCCAACATGTCGGTGAGTTCGAGCACATCGGACGGGGGGGCGGCAGGCGCGTTGGGGTCGCCTTCCTCGGCGATGATACGCTTGATGGATTGGAGGATTTCCTCCATCGACTGGTCTGAATCTTTGGCAGCCTCGGCCATGATACCCCTTTTATTTTCCAACCACGTTACGACACAGTGATTGTGATACGCAAGGGGATTTTCCAATCTATGGTTGATGTGTTCGCTTTGATTGGGAGCGTGTGCAAATAGCGACAAAATTATACAATGTGAGGTGGCGCGATTAGAACCCGATGGGTTTCCACTTCACATGATCGGCGTGCACGGTCGGATCATATTGTTCAACATTCAGCCCAAGATTGGTGGGCGTAAGCTGGCCGAGATTGAAGGCGAGCGAATAGGCATCGACAATGCGGTCACGCTGCGCGCGCACGAGATTGGTGCGGGCGGTAAATAATTCTTGTTCGGCATCGAGCACATCGAGCACGGTGCGGGAACCATACTCCTGTTCCTGGCGTACGCCTTCGAGTGCGACTTGGGCAGCTTTGATTTGATCTTCGCGGGCAGTGATAGTGGAGATCGACGTCTCAAGCTGCTCCCAGGATTGTGAAATAGATTGATCGGTCGCCATGCGGGTATCGATCGATTCATGATCGCGTTGGCGAGCGATGGCCGAGGCTTCACGCACGCGAGAATATTCGGCGCCGGATTGATAGAGCGGCACCGAGACTTGCAGCATCAGGCGATCTTGGTCGAAGTTGCTGCCGCCGTTGGAGCCCGCGCCTTCTTGCCGCTCCATGGTGCCGACGAGCGAGACTTGAGGCAGCAACGTGGCTTCGTTAGTGCGCACATCATAGGAGGAAGATTTGGCCGTATGGATGGCGGCGAGTAGTTGTGGGTTCATCGTGCGGCCGCGTTCGAGTGCTTCGTCGAGGCTGGCGGGGAGCTCGGGCAATTTATCGGGCACGGTGAGTGTGCCTTCAGGGCGGTAGCCAATGACACGGGTGAAGGTGGCGAGTGAGCTTTTCACTTGACCTTCAGCGGCAATGACGGAGCTTTTAGCATCTGACAGGCGTGCTTCGGATTGCGCGACGTCGGTCCGTGTGACCTCGCCGACTTGGAAGCGGGTGTTCGCTGCTTCGAGTTGTTTAGCGAGCACATCTTGGTTATTGCGGGCGAGTTCGAGAATGGCGCAGTTTGCGACAACATCCATATACGCGGTAATGGCTTGTAGCATCACATCCTGCTCGACGGCAGATAAGGTGAATTGCCCTGCCCTTACGCGTTGCTCGGCGCTTTTGTAGGATGACCAGGTGCCGCCGCCACGAAAGAGCGGCTGGGTGACGTTGAGTTGTTTGGTTTCGGCATTACCATAGCTCCAGCCGACGCCACCGAAATCGGTGCGTTGGCGACCTTTGTCATATTCGGCGCCAATGGTGGGGCGAAAGCCTGAGAGCGCTTGGGCGACGCCTTCATCGGTCGATTCAAGCTGCTGGCGCTGGGCTTTGATATGCGGATTGTTTTCGTAGGCAGCGCCGAGTGCATCCTCGAAACTAGAGGCTGCAGCCATGTTGGCGCCTACCAGCACGAGGGCTGTTGTCAGCATCAATACACGTAGTTTCTTATGCATGCACACCTATCCGTCATCCTTTTGGTATGGCTTGACTATCGCTTGGATTTCCTAATTTTTCGTTAGCGTCGCTTATGAAAGATACGATAGCGCGGCGGCGCGTATTGAGCAACTGATTGTAATATCGAGTTATAAATATTTTCGGATGTGGGGTAAAAATAGGCCGCCGGCGGGCAAAAGCGGTGGAGGCCGGGGGCGGAATCGAACCGCCGCATAGCGGTTTTGCAAACCGCTGCATTACCACTTTGCTACCCAGCCTCACCCCGCTTGGGGACGGTTTACATAGTGGGTTCGGGATGTGGGGTCAAGATGCTATCGGCGGGGAGGAGGTACCTGACGATTTGGCACCGCTCGCGTCAAATCCCGTAAATAGCGAAATTCTACCATGGTGACGGTGTCGTCGTCTTTGATAGTTGGATAATATGCTTTTAACTCAGTTTTGAGTTCATTGGGAGATGGTGGGTACTGATGATTTTCCAACTGTGCTTCCTCGGGTCCGAGCTCGCCGAATTGCTTACGCCACACGCGCTTTACTTCTACCTCTAGCGATGCCCCCGTTGCCCTGGAAAACAGCACGCAATATGCACCTTCGGGAATATCCAGTTCGCGATCGCGAGTCCACCGGATGGTGCCGATCTTTGCACGGGCGCGAACGGAGCCAAAATACTTATCCGCCAGCGGTAGGCGATACCCATCGGAGTGCAGGGGAGAACGCTCGCTTTCACCGGCATCGCCTGCTTTCTGAGCAAGTAATTGCGCGATGCGGCCTGTCGAAACTCTATACGGCAAGCTTCACCTTACCATCGGCAGGCAGGCTCGATTTCAGCATCCACGAGGCTTTGTCGTGCGTCGTGATGCGCTGAGTGAGCAGATCCACCGTTGAGACGTCGCCCGCCTTGTCGGCCGTGGCGAGCGCTTTTTTGATCGTGGCGAGCGCTTGCTGGTTGCTGTTGTAGAGGTCGGTCACCATGCGATTAGCATCAAACTCCGAGTTGCCCTCGGTGATGGTGCTAAGTTTTTTGAACTCGGCGGGGCTGCCGGGAGCTTTTTCGCCCAGCGCGCGGATGCGTTCGGCGACAAGATCCACCGCTGCAAAAAGGTCGTTATACTGGCCTTCGAATAGTAAGTGGAGGCTGGAGAAATTCGAGCCTTCCACGTTCCAGTGATAATTCTGGGTTTTGATCATCAGGCTGTAACTGTCGGCCAGGACTTTTTTGAGGGCTTCGGTGACGGGTTTGTTGGTCATGGGGGGCTCCTATCAATGAGGCATTTGGCAACATTATAAGGCCGCCCCATAAATGCGCCATCGTTAAATCATTACGTTTGGTTTAGGTCGAAAAATGCCAGGAAATTTGCCGGTTTGTCACGGAATTGTCATATTCGCGTGGTATATATAAAAGTCGCAGATCAATGAATCTTCACCTTAACAATCCATAATAGAAGCTTGGGGAGCAAACCAATGGCAACGTCAGATAGTGAACAACCATTAAGCGAATCACCAGTTCGCAAACCAGAACCGCCGAATCTTTTATCGTTGCTACCAAAAGACCTTTCAGTACTCGACACAAACCGCGACGGAAAACTAAGCCATTTGGAAATTACCGCGGGCGTGATTAGCGGCTTCAATGCGCTTGAGCAAGAAGGAGTCCGTCAATCCGATGCTATTTCAAAGGGACTTAATGCAGGCGGTCTTACCGGTATTGCGGCATTCCTGAATAAAGACATCAACGGACTAAAACCGCTTTTGCAGGCATTGGCGCCCAATATGCCGATTGAAATGCCGAATGCGGCGGATGTCGCTTATATCCAACAAGCAGCGCGAGACGCGGCGCACGCCATCGTGAATAGTACGGTGCGTAAGGCCGAACCTCCTTCTTCTGGGCTTGGCATTGTCCCAGATTTTCGTGGTCTTTTTGGTAACCCAATACTGCCGCCTGGAGTAATTCCGTCGCTGCCGAAACCGCCGATTGGTGATACCCCAAAAAATCCACCGGCCTCTGTCCCTTCTGTGCCAAAAGATGTGCGATTAGCCCCACCATCAGCACCTGATATGGCATGTCCGAGGTGGGAAATGTTTCACGCTCCTTCGCAGATTTGCATCTAATCGCATTCCAACTGGCGATAAAACACTTGCCAGCCCCCTGCTTGTCGCTTACCTCACCGCGCATGCGTGAGCTTTTGACACATCCCGCTGGGGGAACCCATACGACCGACATTGCCATTATTGGCGCGGGGCCGGTGGGGTTGTTTGCGGTGTTTGAGCTTGGGTTACTGGGGTTGAAGTGCCACCTCGTCGATATTTTGAATCGGCCCGGTGGGCAGTGCGCGGAGCTTTATCCGGAGAAGCCAATTTACGACATCCCTGCCCTGCCGGTTTGCACGGGTCAGGAATTGACGGATGCGCTGCTGAAACAAATCGCGCCATTTAAGCCGGAATTTCATTTTTCGCAGATGGTGGAATCGCTGACGCAAGTCGATGGCGGGTGGCAGATCACGACCGATATGGGTACAAAGATCACCGCGAAAGTGATTGTGATTGCGGCGGGTGGCGGAAGCTTTATGCCGAAAAAGCCGCCGATTGCGGGGATTGATGCGTACGAAAACACCAGCGTGTTTTACGCGGTGCGGAAGATGGAGCAGTTCAAAGGTAAGCGGCTCGTGATTGTCGGCGGTGGCGATTCGGCGCTGGATTGGACGCTGAATTTGCAGCCGATTGCGTCGCACATTACACTGATTCATCGCCGCGATGAATTCCGCGCGGCGCCGGATTCAGTGGAGAAGTGCGTTAGCGGAAGCGGGGAAAATTGATTGAAGTTTGGGCAGGTGACTGGTTTTGCAAGGTGCGGGTGGTCAGCTGAGCACGATCGAACTTACTGATAATGAGAAAAACAAGCATGCGGTTGCGTGCGATGCTGCTCACCGTTTTTCTGGGCTGACGATGAAGCTTAGGACCCGTCGCGAATTTTGGGTTGAACCTGCATGAGAATTTAATTCCGGTGGATACGGAAAAGTTTGAGACGAGCACGAAAGGCGTGTTCGCGATTGGGGACATCAATAGTTATCCCGGCAAGCTGAAGCTGATTTTATCGGGCTTTCATGAGGCAGCGCTGATGAGCCAGCAGGCGTTTCGCTATGTGCATCCGGACCAGAAACTGCGGTTTCAGTATACGACGAGCTCGAGCGATTTGCATAAGAAGCTAGGGGTGAATTAATTTAAGAGAAGTCATCCCGAACTTGTTTCGGGATCCATCGAAAAGGAATTTGCGTCGCAGACGCTCCTTGATGGATGCTGAATCGAGTTCAGCATGACGGGAGGGAGTTATGAAAACGGTCACCATTCACGTTACCGATTACGAGGGAAAAACCCATACGCTCGAGGGGCTCGATGGCTGGCGGGCGATGGAGGTGATTCGCGATTACGGGTTGCCAATCAAGGCAGAGTGCGGTGGCGCGTGCGCGTGCGCGACGTGCCATGTGTATGTGGCGGAAGAATGGGTGGACAAGCTCGTGCCGCCGAATGCAGATGAGACTATGATGCTCGATGATGCAATGATGGTGGAAGATAATTCGCGGCTGAGTTGCCAGATTATTTTGAATCCGGAGCTGGAAGGGCTGGCGCTAACACTGGCGCCGAATCCCTAGTCTTTTATTTCAAAACTCGCTGACTACATCCTCGAGCTTCGGCCGTTCGCGGTCTTCAGGTTCGGTAGTTTTGCTGCCGATATAGAGAAAACCCGCAATTTTGTCAGTTGGGCGGCCGCCTAACGCCGCAAGGATAGTCGGGTCGTAGGCTACCCATTCGGTGAGCCATTTGGCGCCGTAGCCGAGCATGTGGGCGGCGTGGAGGATGTTCATGCAGACAGCACCGGCGGAGAGCTGCTGTTCCCAAATGGGTTTGCTGTTCTCGATGGTTGTGGAGATGACGGCTAGCACTAACGGTGCGCGGGTGAAGCGAGCAGCTTCGTGGGTACGCTGGGTGTCGGTGGCATCGGCATTTTGTTTGGCAAATTGCTCGGCGGCGATGGCGCCGAGTTTTTGTGCGCCCTCACCGCGCAGAATGACGATGCGCCAGGGGCAAAGCTTGCCGTGATCGGGCACGCGGGTGGCGGCGCGCAGAATCCAATTGAGTTCTTCGGCGTTTGGCGCGGGGGTAGAGAGGTCTTTCACCGGTACGGAGCGGCGGGTGAGCAGGTGATTAATGGCAAGGTGGGGCATATCGTTCTCACGGCATGTGTGGGAAGTTAGCGATAGCGGAGTGCACGCGCATCGGCAACTGCGCATTCGGGCGAGGCGTTGCTTGCTTTAGGCTTGGGAGGCGCGTATTTTCGCGGCGATGCGGATGGTGGTGACAGGGGGATGCGGGTTTATCGGCTCGCATCTGGTGGATGCGCTAGTGGCGGATGGCCACTCGGTGACGGTGCTTGATAATCTTTCCACTGGAACACGTGATTATTTACCGGCGGATGTGAAATTGGTGATGGGCGATGTGGCCGATACGGGACTGGTCGCCTCATTGGTCGCGAAGGCGGATGCGGTGTTTCACCTCGCCGCGGTAGCGGGCATTGAAGCGTGCGAACTCGACCGGAAGGGAAGCCAGCAGACTAATGTGGTCGGCACGGCGGCGGTGTTTGAGGCAGCACAGGCGGTGAAGATACCCGTGGTTTATGCATCCTCGGCGGCGGTTTATGGTGATAATCCGCATTTGCCACTTGGAGAGCTTACTAGCCCCTCGCCTATTAGTGCTTACGGGCGGGATAAGCTCGCGAATGAGCAATGCGCGCGCGAAGCATGGGAGCAGCATGGCGTGCCGAATGTGGGATTGCGGTTTTTTAATGTCTATGGGCCGCGGCAAGATCCACGTTCGCCTTATTCCGGGGTCATCACGAAATTTATCGCGGCGCTGCAGAGCGGCAAGCCCATTACCTATTTCGGTGATGGTGAGCAAACGCGGGATTTTATTTATGTCGGCGATATTGTGAGGTTGCTGATGCGGGCGCTTAGTTACGCACGAGGGGCGGATGTGTTTAATGGGTGCACGGGACGGCAGACGGGTATCAAAACGCTGGCCGAAGCGATTGGTCGCGCGATGGGGAAACCGGTGGTGAGCCACCAGGCGGCGGCGAAGCTGGGGGATATTCGTTATTCCTGCGGCGACCCGGCGCGGGCTAAGGCGGCACTCGGATTTGTCGCCGCGATGCCGCTTGATGCCGGGCTTTCGAAGGTGGTTGGTCATGCGTAGGCTGATGATTCCATTTTTCTTTATATTAACGGGATGTTTCATTAGTAATCCGTCTGAACAGAAGCCCGTGCGGTGGGCTGTTTATTATGGTGATACCCTCTCAGAAAAGACGTTTAAAGGTTTGGATTTAGTCGTTTTTGATCGGCGTTATCATCCACCGTTTCAGGCGTTGCAGCGCAATGATACCGTCGTACTCGCCTATGTGAGTGCGGGGGAAGTCTATGACGACGTACCGGAGAAGAAGAGTGCGGGGGAAGTCTATGACGACGTACCGGAGAAGAAGGCCCTCATTGAGGAAAAATCTATTTTATTTCAACATGATGACTGGAAAAGCCACGTGGTAGACCCCACCTCGGCCCGCTGGCAGGGCATGGTAAAGGGGTATGTAAACAATGCGGTTATTAAGGGAGTTGATGGGGTGATGATCGATACGGTTGATAGCCCGCTCGATTGGGCGGAAGCCCATGCCCCGGCGCGCCAAGAAGCGATGCGTTTGGCGACAATTCAATTGATTAGCGATATTCGGGCAGCACACCCTCATATCAAAATTATGTTAAATCGTGGGCTGGGGATTTTGCCCGATGTGGCATCAAAAATTGATTATGTTCTTGCTGAAAGTATTCTCACCAACCGCAATGTTTCTACTGGACAATTCGAGGTTCAATCCCCTACAAGCTACGGCACTGTGGTGCAAAAGTTACACCAGGTTGTAGCGACCGCGCCGCATCTCAAAATATTTACACTCGATTACTGGAATCAGGAAGATGTTAATAATTTGGAAAGGATTTACGCTCAGCAACGTGCGGCGGGTTTTACTCCGTACGTTACCACGCGTGATTTGGTCCATTATACTCCTGAGCCTGTTACCGCATCATCTCCACCCGACGCTAAGGGATAATCGCCATGCGTAAGTATATTATCGTTGCACTCGTGCTTGTGGTCATCGGTATCGGCGTGAGCTTTCTGCTGATTCCCAACTCGTCGGATGTCGCCGTGATGCAGGCGAAGGATATTCAGACGGTGGATTTGGGTAATGTCGATGTTGAAGCGGAATATAATCAGGGCCGGCGGAGTTTTCCGATCATGTCGGCGTTGGCTGATAAGCGGGTGAATGAAGGTAACCGCCCCGCGGCGATTCAAGTGCTGGAAGAATACGTAACCGCGAACCCGAATGATGTGCAAGGGCATAAGAAATTGGCGGAGCAATATCAGCTCGCCGGGCGGCAGGCGGATTATAATACGCAGCTCGAGCTGATCGCGAAAGCGGAGCCGACCGAAGCGAATTTACATGTACTTTCCGATATTTACAATGCGAACAAGGACTACCCAAAGCAGGTGGAAGTGCTGAAGAAAATCGTCGAAGTGACGAAGGGTGAGAAGCCCCAAGCATTTGTGGATTTGGCGACGATGCAAGTGGTGATTGGCGACCAAGATGGCGCGCTGAAAACGGTTGAAGATTTGAAAGCCAAGCACCCGGATTTCTCGAGCTATGCGATGACGCGGATTATGGTGAGTGTGCTTGCGGGCAAGGGTGAGGTGGATAAAGCTTACCAAATTGCCGTGAATTGGATGAATACGCCGAATGCGCCGGTGCCTTCGCCGACGGGTGCGGTGCCAGCCTCGAACCCGGCGAATGCTGATCCGCGCCCAGGTGAGCTCGCCGACCTTTGCAACATTCTGCATTATAGCGGGCATGCGGATAAGGCGATTGCGTTGGTAGAGCCGCATTTGGAAATGCTTGAGCGTTCGCCGGATCTGGTAGTGGCGTATGTGCAGGCGAATATTACCGCTGGGCGCAGTGACCACGCCTATGCGATTTTGCAAAAGATTGATGAAGCGGGCCGCATGTCGCCGCAGCTTTACCCGCCGTATCTCGAGCTTGCGATCAAGCGTGAGGATATTCCGGCGGCAGAGACGATTGCAAATAAGCTCGACACCAGCGCTTTCAACGAAGAGCAGGCGCTTAACATCATCGAACTCGCGCGGGTGAATAATGCGGATACGGTGGTAAAAACGCTGACGACACGCTTCGGCGATCCGAAAGTGCTCGAGGGCAAGCCGGTGCTTGCAGCCGTGATTTCGATTCTGAATAACACCAAAGATCAAGACACGAAAATTGAGACAGCGCTGAATACGCAGCTTTCGTCGACGCAGCGGATTCGCTTGGCGGAATCCTGTGCGCGGGCGAAGAAGACGGCGTGCTTTGATGCGATCATTAAGCAATTCCCGCCGATGGATCAAATGTCGCCGGCGCAAATCGCGGAATATGCCCAGCTTTACATTATCGCTGAGCGTCCGGGTGAGCTCGTTGGACCCGTTGGCGAGAAAGCCCATATGCCGAACGCGCATGCGGATGTGGTGTTTGCTTACTACCGCCTCGCCGCAGCGGCTGGGCGTTACGACATCATGAATCCGTGGCTGCAGAGTAATGGCAATACGATACCGGAAGCGCAGCTGCAGGAGCTGTTCTACCTCGCGAATGATCGCCACCACGGTGATGTATCGAGCGATATTGCCGAGCGGCTTTATGCGCGTGATCCGTCACCCATGAACCGGGATATTATGGTGACGGCGTATATCAGCGCTGGAAAGCTTGATAAGGCTGTCGTGCTGTTGCGCGAGCAAGTGAAGGAGCCGGGCAGCAATGATGGGCTTTATGTTTCGACGCTCTCGAAACTCGCGCGCAAAGATACGGCGGCGCGTAAAGAGCTGGGGGATTACGCGCTCGCGTCGTTGCAAGCAGGGCGTGGGGATGCGCGCCAACAGCTGAACTATGGCTATGTGCTGATTAACAATGGCCGCCGCAATGATGTGATGCCGTTCGCCAAAAGCTACGCCACGGAGCGTGGTGGTGAATGGAAGAAAATGTATGCGGATTTGACGCAAAAGCCAGGCGTGGGCGGCACGACCGTGAAGCTCTCGCGTGAGCAGCGCGTGGCGATGGCACAGAGCCGGACGATCAGTGCGGCGAATAAACGACAAATCGCGTTCTCGCTGTTGAACGATGGTTACAAGGCCGATGCGACAGCGATTTTCATGGATCTCGCCAAGGATAAGGGGCCGGATTCGCAAGAGGTGAAAGACCTGATGTATCTCTGGGGCGGCAAGCTCAATAAGGAGCAACTGGCGTGGATCCAGCAACGGGCAGCGAATGCGAATGCCTATGACAAGGCACGTTGGGGCGATCTCATCAATAATACGGCCGATGATAATGCGGTGGTGAATTACGTGAGTGCGACACCGGGCGCGCTTTACAATCAATCGCTGCGTAAAAAATATTTCCGCATTCTCGCAAGCACGGGGAGCCGGCAGAATTACGATACAGGTATGCGCAACTGGGTAGCGCAGACGACGGATGTGCCAGCCTTGACCGATTATTCCACGACGGCACAAGCAGCCGGTTATCGCGAAGCGGCGATCAACGGTTATAACCGCGTACTGGCGCTTGATCCGAACAACCCGACAGCGCTGAGCCAATTGGCGGCGCTGAATTATTCGCGCGGGCAGTTCACGCAGGCAGATCAGAATTTGAACCGTTACCTGGCGAACACGCAGGCGCAGCCGACAGTGCCGGTAGAATCCAACCCCGCGCAGGCGCATTTCTATAAAGCGGAGTTGCTCCGCCGCCAAGGTGACCAAGCGGGTGCCAATGCGGAGTATCAGCAAGTTACGTTGCTGACGATGGATGCGCCAAATACGGCGCCCGATGCTCTATCGCGGCTTTATACGGCGAAGTTCCGCCTCGGTCAGCATGCAGACGGCAAAGCCGGGTTTGAGCAACTGCTGAAGCGTTACCCGGATGATAAGAGCATTCTGGCGGATTATATGAGCGCGCTGATCGAGTATCATTATCTCGACGATGCGACGCGCGTGGCAAACCAGTATGATAAAAACTCGCCTTATTATGGGCGTGGGGCGGCATTGGTTGGCCAATCGGCACATGTGGCGTCGATCGAGCGGCTGAGCAATGGGCGTGAGATGAAGATCACCTTCGATCAACCGATTGAAGATCATGCGCCCATCAAGCTGAAGGATATGGAAAAGCTGGCATGGCTTGAGCATGGTGAGATCGGTTATGATAGCGTCACCATTTCGGCGAAGCCGGGTTATGTGGTGCGTTATGTGCCCACGGCGCAAGAAGAGTTCGCAGTGGTTCCGGCAACGCTGCCTTATGATGCACCGCAGCTTGAAACACAGCGCCAGCAGGATCTGCGTTTGCAGCTTCTTTATGCGCGCATTGAGCAGGAATCGGGTCAGCCGCAGCGCGCGCAACAGCGGCTTGAGGCTTTGCAGCAATATTATCCAAACGATACGCAGCTGATCATGTCGCAAGCGAGTGTCGCGAGTGCGGAAGGCAATACGGTGCGGGCGAGTGAGCTCGTGCACCAAGCCCAAGCATTGGCACCGGAGAACGAGGACTACGCGGCTGCGCTACGCACGACGCGTCAGGTGGACTCGCCGCAATATGTGAAGCTTGACCATGAGTATCGCAATTACGGCTCGAACCATGAGCAGATTACGACGCTTTCGGGAGTTGCGCGGGTGACGCAGGATACTGAGCTTGGCGCGGTGATTACAAATGACTTCGTGAATCCGAAGTTGGTGACGAAGCCACAGAATGGCGCACTCACTGGCAGCACGGTCGCACGGCAGACGGAAGAATTGTTCGTTGGCCATTATTACGATAGCGGTAGCCGAGCGCAAGGTTCGCTATTTACCAACAACAAATCGGTCGGCTTGGGTGCTTATTATGCCTTCAATAATTCGCTCGGGCGGAGTGAAGTGTTGGGCGAATATCACAAGCCGTATCAGGACTTCCCTGAAGCGGTGTATGATTACGCGACGCGCGATCGCATCGGGCTGCGCCATTATGCGAATGTGACGCCGACGACGTATATGGGCGTTGAGACATCGCTTAATAATTACAACGTCTATACGGATCAAGACACGGCGAGTTCGGTGCTGGCGCGCCTGTCGCTGACGCAACAATTACAGCCGCAAACAGCGAGTCAGCCGTTCCTCGGCGTTGGCTATGGATTTGATGGGGAATATCTCCTCCAGCACCCCAACGAGCGTAATGGGGTAAGCGGGTTATATCACCCCTTCCAGTTCAGCTCGCGCGAGATTCATCAGCTGACCGGCATTTACCGGGATGATTGGACGCCGCGTACGCATGCGTTGTTCGATGCGGGTTGGGTCTATGACCGATTGGGCGATAATGGGCCGGTGATTGAAGGCCGGATTAATCAGGATTTGACGGATCATGTCGAGGCTGGAGTGCGCGGGCGGTATAGTAAAGTCGCCAGCAATTCGGATGGCGATGCGGTCAATCTCGGGGCCGATGTGATGTATAAATTCTAATGGATCGTTTACGCGGTCACGTAACCTAAAGAAGAAAAAGAAGGTAAGCCATGAAGCAGAGTACAACCAAAAAAGAGCATACGCGCATTATCGGCATTCGGCTGTCGGCGATTTTAGAGGTGCTGGGGCTGCTGATCATCCTCACGGCGATCGACGCGTTTATGGCTGGGAACCGGTTTTGGGATGTGAACCCGCATCCGTTCTGGATTGTGGTGCTGCTGGTAGCAGTGCAATACGGCACGGCGGAAGGTTTGTTCGCGGCGGTGATGGCGACGTTGTTTTACCTCGTTGGCAATATTCCCGCGCCGGTGGAAGGTGTTAGCCATTATGACCGGCTCTATGCGATCTGCATCAACCCGATTTTGTGGATTGCGGTGGGTTTTATTTTGGGTGAGCTGCGCCAACGACATATTCGCGAACGCAATGTTATCACGCGCGAATTGGAAGATTCGCACCAGCGCGAAGATCTGATTTCGGATTCGTATAAGTTCGTCAAAAACCGCAAAGAGGCGCTGGAGGTGCAAGTTTCTGGCCAGCTGACGTCGTCGATTGAGGCTTATCGCGCGGCGAAGGCAGTGGAGACACTCGATCCTAAATCGGTGATGAAGGGCGTGGAGCAATTGGTGCAATCGGTGCTCGGGCCGCAGAAATTTTCGCTCTATATTTTCCACGATAACAAACTGACGGCGACCATCATGCATGGCTGGAGCCCGGATGATCGTTACACGCAAGAGATCGATTCGTTCAGCCCGCTTTACCAAGCAGTGATCGGGCAGCGTGAAACGCTAGTGGTGGCGAACGAGCAGCATGAGATCGCGCTCGATGGCCAAGGCATTATGGCAGGACCGATTGTCGATGGTACCAATGTGCTCGGCATGCTGAAAATTGAGCAGATGGATTTCATTTCGCTGTCACTCAACACGGTTGAGACATTCCGCGCGATGTGTGAGTGGATCGGCACGGCGCTGATCAACGCACGCAATTACCAGACGGTGAAATCGGAAGCGATTGTGAATCCGGAGCGCAGCACGCTTACCTACAACTACTTCAAGCGCCAAAGCGATTATTTGGCAAAGCTCGCTAAGCGCGTCGGATTCGATTTGACGATGCTGGTGATTAAACTCAATGATGCGAAATCGCTGTCGGATACTGACCGGGTGACGGTAGCGCGGCAGATTGGTGAGTCCGTCAAATCCGTGTTACGCAATGTGGATCTCGCGTTCGATTATCAGACGGATGGTGAGGAATATTCGATTCTCCTACCGGCGACGGCACAATCGGGTGCGGCCATCGTGCGCGATAAAATCGCGAAGGATATGGCTCGCCAATTAGCGGGTAAACAAGGTGTCACCTTCAGCTACATTGTGCAGGCGCTTCATGAAGTCCGCTAATTCGCAGCAGCAGGTGACGGATTATTACCAGTATGTCGAGGACATGCTGGCGCCGGAGGACGTGCACACGGCAAGCCTCGCTGAAGATGTTGGCAATACCGGCGTGTTCATTATTCTCGCGCTTTTGCTGACGGTGTTTCATGCGTTCAATCTCTACCTCTTCCTCGGCACGGATTTGTGGCCCGTGGTGCCGGTGTTGCTGCATATTGCGGTAGCGACGGTGACGGGAGTGATTACGTATGGGCAATATAGAGCTGGGCGGGATGTGCGGCATCTCGCGATTCTCGCGATTGTTTCGGCGACGACGGGGATTTTTGGAACTATCGGCGCACTCCTTGGGCTTATCACCACGGCGATTTTCCGTGGACGTGCGCAGGAGTTCAGCAGTTGGTATGAGAGTATCTTCCCGACCGATGCACTGTCGGACTCGCAGACGATTTACGATAGTATCCTTGAGGGCGTAGATGAAAACCCACGCGCTTATGGGGTAATGCCGTTTCGGGATGTGATGCAGCTTGGTTCGGAAAATCAAAAACGCCGGGCGCTTGCGAAAATGACCTCGCGCTTCTCGCCGAAGTTTGCACCGGCTTTCCGCATCGCGCTGGCGGATATGAGCAATACGGTGCGCGTGCAAGCGGCGACAGCGATTGCAAAAATTGAGCGGGAATTCGCCGCGAAGCTTGAGCGGATTGAACTCGCGCGCTCGCAAGCACCGAATAATCCGTTGCTGACGTTGGCGCTCGCGAAGTTTTACGATGACTATGCTTTTACGGGTATTTTGGATGTCGAGCTTGAGAAGCTCAACCGTGAGCGGGCGATTAGCACCTATAAATCCTACCTACAGCAGGATCCGAACTCCACGGAAGCATGGGTGGCGATTGGGCGGCTTTTGTTCCGCAGCAAGCGGTGGCAGGAAGCGGCGGATTGGTTCCACCAGGCGCTCGACCGTGGGATTCGCATGAATACGATGGTGTTGTGGTATTTTGAATGCCTGTTCCGACTTGGCCAATTCCGTGATCTGCGCCGTGCGCTGCTCGAATATGGTCGTGGGGTGATCGGGCAGGAAGAAATACCGCCGAGTGTGCGCAATGCCGTCTCCTTCTGGCTGCAAGTGGCTTAACGAATACATGAGTGTGTGATGCGTGGATTGAAACAAAAAGCTGATGTGTGTTTGATACTGGAAGGCACGTATCCGTATGTGACGGGTGGTGTTTCCGGCTGGGCACACGGGTTGATTCAGGAGCAAAGCCATCTGACATTCCATCTGTGCGCGATTGTACCGCGGGATGGTGAACTTGAAGTGAAATACCAACTACCGAGCAATGTGATTGGGCTGACAACGATCCGCCTAAATGATTTGCCGCAGGGCGGGAATATTAGCACCCATCTCGCACGCAAAGTGCATAAGGTGCTGCGCGAGCCGCTCGCGACGTTGACCAGCGACAAGCCGATGGAGCTTGAGGATATTCGCCAAATCATGGAAGTGCTGCATGTGGTGCATACGCCACTGGGCAGTGAGGCATTGCTCGATCGCGAAGAGGCGTGGAAGCAACTGATTCAGCTTTATGAGGCGTCGTTCCCGGATCATTCGTTCCTCGATTATTTCTGGTCATACCGCGCGATTGCGGGTGGGCTATACTCGATGCTGCTCGCGCCGTTGCCGCAGGCGGATATTTATCATGCGATGTCGACCGGCTATGCAGGCTTGCTTGCCGCGCGCGCCAAAGTGGAAACAAAAAAGCCGGTGTTTGTCACCGAGCACGGCATTTACACGAACGAGCGCCGTATTGAGGTGACCTCAGCAAACTGGCTTGAGGCGACGGCGTCGAAAGCGCTCACGATCGATAAGCCGCGGCGCGATTTGCGGGATATGTGGATCGATTCGATCAACAACTTCTCGCGGCTTTGCTACGAGGCGAGCGATAAGATCATCACGCTTTTTGCAGGCAACCAAAAGCCGCAACTTGAGGATGGGGCCGATCGGAACAAGATGATGATCATCCCCAATGGCGTGGATGTGAAGCGATTCGCAGCACTGTCGCATCCGCGACATGAGGCGCCGTCGATTGGCCTTATTGGCCGTGTCGTGCCGATTAAAGATGTGAAGACATTCATTCGCGCCGTGGGTTTACTGCGTCAGTCGTTGCCGGATATCAAAGCTTACATTATCGGACCGATCAACGAGGATGCGGAATATTATCAGGAGTGCGTCAACCTCGTGCAGCTGATGGGGCTTGATCGCACGATTCAGTTCACCGGTCAGGTGAAGGTGGATGAATATTTGCCGGTGCTCGATCTCGTGGTGTTGACCAGCATTTCCGAGGCGCAGCCACTGGTGGTGCTTGAAGCCGGTGCCGCAGGCATTCCGATTGTCGCGACCGATGTGGGCGCGTGCCGCGAGATCGTCGAAGGTACGCCGGAAGAATCACCGAAGCTTGGCGTGGGTGGTATTGTCACACCACTGGCGAGTCCGGCTGCTACGGCAGATGCGATCTTCACGCTGCTTTCGGATAAGGCGATGTATGACGCGGCGAGCCAAGCGATTTCGACGCGCACCGCGCAGTATTACAACGAAACGATTCAACAACTCGCATATCGCAATCTTTATGCGCAGTTCTTAAGGAAATAGGTCATGGCTGGTATTGGATTTGAGCTGAATAAACTAGCGCGGCGTGATGATCTGATGGGGATCGCGGGGGCATATTTGCATTCGGCATTTGCGATTGCCGGGCCTTGGTTGTTTACTGTGATTGCGTTGGCATTCACGACGTATCTGTATGGTGGAAGCAACAGCATCGAGCTGATGAACTTCCGTGGCGTGATTGTTTATAACTTCTCGTTCTCGCTCGCCCTCTCCGCCCCCGTTTACATGATTATGACGCGCTACTTGGCGGATCAGATTCACGTGAAAAACGTGACGACAACGCCAACCGTGATGCTCGAGAGCATGATCATGGTGTTCCTGTTCAACCTCGCGCTCGCCGTGTTTTTCTATGGGTTTTATTTCAACATGACCACCGCACTGCGGCTCGCGGCGTTTGCCAATATGTTCTTGATTGCGGGCGTGTGGTTGCTGTCGGTCTACCTCACCGCGCTGAAGGATTTCTCGGCGGTGACCTGGACGTTCATTATCGGGATGACCGTGGCGGTGCTGTGTGCTGAATATCTTGGTGATCGCCAGGCGGCGGGCATGGTGGCAGGCTATAATGTTGGCCTTGCGATTATTGTGTTCAT
>JBGAJE010000006.1:0-25751 GCA_044225085.1 Rickettsiales bacterium
AAAGAACCGCAACCGTTTGATCTTGATAGTAAGTTATTTCAATGGGGACTGGCCACTCGTGTTAATGGCAAGCCGATCGCAGCTGACCCTAGTCAGCAGCAAGTTAACCCTTTAGAAGGTCATCCATGACCTACACCATCACCACCCTCGATAACGGCCTGCGCGTCGCCACCGAAACGTTGGCGGACTCCCACACCGCCGCCTTCGCCATCGCCGTCGATGTCGGCGCGCGGCATGAGACGGTGGAGGAAAATGGCCTGTCGCATTTGCTCGAGCATATGGCGTTTAAGGGCACCAGCAAACTCAATGCTCGGCAGATCGCCGAGGCGTTCGATGTGATGGGCGGGAATGTGAATGCCTATACCAGCCACGAGCACACGATTTATTACGCCAAAGTGCTCAGCGAATATGCCGATGATGCGCTGCGGCTGATGTGCGAAATCGTTGCCGATTCGGTATTCGACGCGGGCGAGCTGGAACGCGAGCGCGAAGTGGTGCTGCAGGAAATCGCGATGCATCACGACACGCCGGATGATCTGGTGTTCGATTTATTTCAGGAAATGGCCTTCAGCGGGCAGCCACTAGGTCGCAGCATTCTGGGCAAGCCCGAGCGCGTCGCGAAATTCACGCGCGAGGATTTGTTGGCTTACACGAAGAAACATTACCAGCCTGCGCGCCTTGTGCTCGCATCGGCAGGTGCGGTGGATCATGCGCATAGTGTGAAAGTCGCGACGCAATATTTTGGCAAGCGGCAGAATGAACTGGTGCGGCCAAGCCTTGCGGCCGCGAACTATCGCGGCGGGGAGAAAACGCTCGAGAAGGATTTGGAGCAGGTGCAGCTCGTGCTCGGCTTTCCCTCAGTCGCCGCCACACACCCGGATTATTACGCCATGCAAACCTTCGCGACGATTCTAGGCGGCGGCATGTCGTCACGCTTGTTTCAGGAGATTCGCGAGAAACGTGGGTTGGCTTATTCAATTTCGTCGTACGCGGCGGGCTATCAGGATGTCGGCGTGCTGAGTATTTATGCGGGCACCACAGTGGAGCATTTGCCGGAGTTGGTGGGCGCGTTGAAAGATGTACTCGCCGGCATGAGCGGCGAAATCAGCGGCCCCGAATTGCTGCGCGCGAAGAATCAGCTCAAAGCCAATGTAGTGATGACGCGCGAATCCACCGGCGCGATAGTGGAGTGGATTGCGCGGCATTTGCATGTGTATGGCGAGTATCGCACGGCAGAGCAGTTACTGGCCGAGATTGATGCCGTGAAGCCCGCCGATATGGCGCGCCTCGCGCAGATGTGCCTTGCGAGCACAAGCCCGGTTGTGGCCGCGCTTGGCCCTGTGGGTAGCGTCACCAACGCCAACCTCTCTGCAAAGCTCGCGGCGTGAGCACTCACCATCACCTCACCGTCGAGGAAGCCCATGCGGGCCTGCGCCTCGACAAATTTCTAAGCATCATATTGCCGGATATCAGCCGCGCGCGGTTGCAGAATATGATTGAAAATGGGGCGGTAATGCGTGGCACGCCTTCTCCCCTTGGGGGAGAAGGATGGGATGAGGGGGCCCTCCACGGGCGAAAAGCGGAGGTTAGCACCCTCACCCCAACCCTCTCCCCTACAGGGAGAGGGAGTTTTACCAACTCCTCCTACAAAGTAAAACTCGGCGAAACTTACACACTCATAGAGCCGGATGTGGTCGCGCTCGACCTTACCCCCTCCGATATCAAACTCGATGTCGTGTATGAGGATGACGACATCCTCGTCATCAACAAGCCCGCAGGCATGACGGTGCACCCGGCAGCCGGCACGCGCGAGGATACGCTGGTACATGCGTTGCTATCGCATTGCGGCGCGTCGCTCTCGGGCATCGGTGGCGTCGCGCGGCCGGGGATTGTGCATCGGATTGATAAGGAGACATCCGGCCTGCTCGCCGTGGCAAAGAACGATGCGGCGCATCAGCATCTTTCCGCGCAGCTGAAGGACCACTCAATGGCGCGCACCTACATCGCTTTTACCTGGAGTGCGCTGAATCCGCGCGAGGGGATGATCGATGCGCCGCTCGCGCGCCATCCGCGTCACCGCCGCCAAATGGCTGTGGTGGAAGGTGGCAAGGAAGCGGTGACACATTATGTGACCGAGCAAGTGTATCGTGCACCGGGGTCGATCTCGGCATTGGCGAGCAAGGTGGTGTGCAAGCTAGAGACGGGGCGCACGCACCAAATCCGCGTGCACCTGATGCACCTCAAATGCCCGCTGTTGGGCGACCCGGTTTATGGCGCCTCGACCACCACCCGGCTGAACCGTTTAAAGGCAGGTGGCATGGCGGTGCCAGAACCGGTGATAATTACATTAAATCTTCTTCATCGTCAGGCATTGCACGCGGCGGAGCTGACGCTAACCCATCCAAAAACCGGCGAATTTATGACCTTCACCTGCCCCCTACCGGAGGACTTGCAGGCGCTTGAAAACACCCTGGCCACCTTGACAATTTCGACCTGATCGGGTAATGATTAGCCCATAAGAAAAACTCAAAAATGCAAGCAACCACGCGGCTTTAAGCCGGATTTTCAGATCAGTACATATCGTTATTTTATTCATACGTAAGCAATGTGAAACTGGTGGTGCAAGCCATCGTTTTGAATCGGTGCAGATAGGATAAAGAATGGCAACCAATACCGCCCGCGCGCTCCCCGTCATTTCTCCGGATGGTGGTCTGCGTCGCTACATGCAAGAAATCCAGAAATTCCCCGTGCTCGATGCGGATGAAGAGTACATGCTCGCCAAGCGCTGGGCTGAATATGCCGATTACGACGCGGCGCATAAGCTCGTCACTTCGCACTTGCGCCTGGTCGCCAAAATAGCGTCGGGCTATCGCGGCTATGGCCTGCCGATGGCTGAGCTGATTGCCGAAGGCAATATCGGGCTCATGCATGCGGTGAAGAAGTTTGAGCCGGAGCGTGGGTTCCGTCTTTCCACGTATGCTATGTGGTGGATCCGCGCCTCGATTCAGGAATTCGTGCTGCGCTCGTGGTCACTCGTGAAAATGGGCACCAGCGCCGCACAGAAACGCCTGTTCTTCAACCTGAAGAAAATGCGCAAGCGTTTGAAAACTGTCGATGACGGCAAAACGCTGACGCCGGATGAAATCCGCATCATCGCCAAAGAGCTCGAAGTGAACGAGCAGGATGTGATCGATATGGATCAGCGCATGGGCGCGCATGACCAGCATCTCAATGCTCGCGTCGGCCATGACGGCGATGCTGAGTGGATGGATATGCTCGCCGATACGTCGGACAACCAGGAAACGGTGCTGGCGGATTCGGAAGACTTCCACCAGAAGCGTGACTTGATGATGCAGGCGATGGCGAGTCTCAACGAACGCGAGCGTGAGATTATCACGCAACGCCGGTTGAATGAGGACCAGATCACCCTCGAAGAACTCTCCAAGCGCTACAACATCTCTCGCGAACGCGTGCGGCAAATTGAGTCACGCGCGTTAGAGAAAATGACGCAGTTCGTGATGAAAGCGGCTGCCGAAAAAGCAGCCTCGGCGTTACCTGCGCCGAAGGCAGTAGCATAGCTTCCTGCTTATTCTCTCGCTAATATAAACCTAAGCAGCCGCCACTTGGCCTTGGGCGGCCTCGCGCCATTCGCCGATGGCAGCGATGTTGGCCATGACGGCGGCGCGTTCTTTTTCCTCGATGGTGCGCTCAAGGCGGCGGATGACGGCTTCTGTCCAATCCCACCCGGCAAGTTTAGCGTTCATGGCGCGGAGCATCAATTCATTGATCGGCGAATGCAGCAGGCCACGATAGGCATTGGCGTAAGTATCCGCTGCGCGTTCGACTTCGCGTAGTGCGATTTCGAGCTGCCCGGTGGTGACCGTTGTTGCCCCCTCTTCCTGCGCGACTTGGTTGAGGAGTATCTCGACTTCAAGCCTCAGCAATGCAGCGAGGTCGCCATGCTGATAGGCCGCATTGAGCGTATGCATATGCGAGGCTTTGCTGCCCTGGCCGGAGACGACCATCGCCCGATCCGGGTGGATTTCTTTTGCCAGATGCCGGTAGCGCGCTTTGAGTTCGCGGCGGCGGGCGGCACGTGCATCGCACTGGGCGAGGACGGCGGGGAGTTCTTTCAGCGGAGCCGCTGCAGCTGGGGCACGCGGCGCCGTTCTTTTCGCGAGGGCTGCTTCTTGTGCGAGCTGTTCTTCGAGCGCGGCGAGCCGTTCGGCAGGGCCGCCGACCGCGGCGTAATATTGCACAGCGAAGGTACCGAGTTCTTCTTCGAGTTGCAGCATGCGGCGGGCTTCGCGTTCCAACCGCTCGAGCGTTTTGCCGATGCGGACGCGCCAGTAAGTACGCACCTGACGGGCGGCGCGCTCAGCCAGGGATAACATGCCATCGGGCGTTGCGGTAACAGGTGCAGAGAAAGAAGCCATAACCCACCAGCATTAGTCGTGTGATGGGTTTTAAATACTATATCTTGGGATAAGCGGCAAGAATGTTCGCGGTTGTGTGGATGACGCGATCTATCGCCGCACACGCGATTCGGGGAACGTCACGCGCACGGTGGTACCCTCGCCCACAACACTCGTCAGTTGCAAACTGCCGCCATGAAGTTCGGCAAACATTTTGCACAGTGGTAAGCCGAGCCCCGTGCCCTCATGGCTTTGGCTGCGATGGACTTGGCCGAAAACGGCGAGTGCGGTCGGGATATCTTCTTCTGCGATGCCGATGCCGGTATCGCTCACGGTGAATTGCATTTGGCCGGATGCCAACATCCGCGCGGCGACGGAAACCGTGCCATGGGCGGGCGTGAATTTGATGGCGTTGGAAAGTAAGTTCAGCAGCACCTGACGGATTTTGCGTTTGTCGGCATAAAGCAGCGGCAGGGTTTCGGGTGTCTCGACTTTGAGCTCGATATGTTTGGCTTTTGCGCGCTCGGCGACGATGCGGGCAGATTCCTCCAGCGCGCGTTTTATATCCATGTCTTCTTCATAAAGCTCGAGCTTACCTGCTTCGCCTTTACTGAATTCCAAGATGTCTGAAATCAACTGCAACAGATGCGCGCCGCAGAGGTTGATGTCCATTACGCGCTCTTTTTGTTTGTCATTCAGCGCGCCGAAATAACCGGCCGCGAGCATTTCGGAGAATCCGATGACGGCATTGAGCGGCGTGCGCAGCTCGTGGCTCATGTTCGCGAGGAACTCGGATTTTGCTTGGCTCGCCAGAATTGCAGCGGATTCGGATTCTTCCACTCGAATGATTTGCTTGGCCATGTTGAGCGCGAAGTACGACAGCACCGAACCGAAAATGGTGAAGATGGCGAGGAAGGAAATATCTTTGAGGCGTGCATGGTGCCAATCGCTGAGGAAATCTTTTTCATCGATGACGACGGCGGTGGTGATGGGCAGGTTTTTCAGCGTCACGTAGGAATAGATTTTAATCGCGTTGCCGAAGCTTTGCGTGTTGGTGATGAGCGTGTGGTCGCGCACATGGGCGGATGCTTGCTCGCCGAGGAAATCGAGCACTTGGTCGCGGTCGGGGCTATCATCTGGGCCGGTGTAGAGCACGCTGCCGGTATCGAGCATCAGCGCCATGAAACGGTGCTGGCCGCTATCGACCGAGGTGAAAAAATCGCTGAAGAATTTCGGGTCGATGGCCGCGATGATGACACCGCCGAAGGAGCCATCGAGGCGGGTGATGCGGCGGCTCATGACGATGAGTTGCGGGTGCTCGGCATTGCGCGTGCGTTGCTGGCCGATATAGTAATTGCGTTCGGCATCATCCTGCATGGCGCGGAAGGCGGGATCGTCGCCGATCGAATCGGTGTAGTTATACCAGCGGTCGTAGCCGCGTTTGTTGGCGGCGACTTCGATCTCGCCTTTTTCGTTTACCAACATCAGTGCGGCGATCTGCGGCGTTTCCTCCACCCACAGGCGGAAATTATTTTCGATGTCATGCGGCAGATTGCCACCGAACATGGTATTGAAATATTGCCGCTCCACGGCGCGGCGCAAGGTGAGGTCGACCGCGAGGAAGGTGAGCTCCACATCGTCCGATAAAATTTTGGTGAGGCGTGTGGCGTTCGCTTTGCCATCCTCCACCGAGCGCGCATAGGCTTTGCTCGCCTGATAGGCCACGAACCCGCAGAACAGCAGCATGATGAGCACCGAAAACGCGATCAGCGTTTTGGCCTTCGGCGAGCGTGAGCGCCCACCCACGCGTTCGGGCGTGTTGGTAGGCAGCTGCTCTATGTCAGACTTTTCCATCGTGTTTCACTATGGGCGGTGAATATTAATAAAATACTAAAGAAACCTTAGGATTGGGTTAGTTTTTGGGGTTTTATGCCTTTTCTTTGTCATTCCTGCGAAAGCAGGAATCTCCTTAAGCGGGCTCTCCAAGTGGATTCCTGCTTTCGCAGGAATGACAAACGGTGAACGTTTTTTATGCACGCCATGCACAATCCGCCGATGGCCACTTGCATGTGTTTCATAGCTCATCACCTAAAAATACAGGCAGTGATTGCAAGCCATGGCCGAAAAACCACCGAAAGTAGTGCGAACGAACAAAGCCGTCACTTATGTGAATGGCCACCATGAATCACTGATTTTTGGCGGTGGTGCTTGGTTATAACATGTTTCACCCATGCAATTCACTGCATGGAATTGTTACAGTTGTGTGAAGATTACAACAGCTCTGCGCTTTTTTCGTGACAGGGGAAACACATTCGGTTTTGGTGTGCGGGCTAACTCGTCCCCTTCTTGATCAAAAACCTCTACGGTTCGCGATCTCGGGGATTGGTGAAGCAACCTGCCGCGGGATGATCCTTAGGCAGGAGCTGAAACAGGGGTTGCTCATGCGCCCCAAAGGAGACTGAACATGGACCATTGGATGAAATCCCGTGCCCATCTCGCCTCCGTCGGCAAGGGCAAGGACCGTGGACGCCCGCTCGACATCGCCGCTGCCCTGCTGGGTGCCGCCGACAAGAAGAGCAAGGCGAACACGTCCGGCGCCGATGCCGTGACCACCACCGCGCGCGGCCCGGCCCACCTGGTCTGGTAGGCTGCGGCAGCGCCGCCTGATCTAAAGCCAGCAATGGTCTAAGGTCGGGCAAAGGGCGAAGGCTCTGATCGAAAAACCGCCATTGCGGCGTCTCGATCGGAGCCTTCGTTCCCTCCCCCACCTTTCCCATTGCAACCGCCCCACCCGTGCCGTTACATAAGCGCACTCGCACGCATGAGTGGTTGATGGTCGCACGCATTCACACGGTGGCATTTCAAGGCATCGAGACCTTGCCGGTTGAGGTGCAGGTGCATATCGGCATGGGGCTGCCGGCGTTTACCATGGTCGGCCTGCCGGATAAGGCGGTGGCCGAATCGCGCGAGCGGGTGCGCGCCGCGCTCGCCTCGATGGGCGTGCAGCTTCCCGCCAAAAAAATTCTCGTCAACCTCGCGCCTGCGGATGTGGTGAAGGAAGGCTCGCATTTCGATGTGCCGGTGGCCCTCGCCATGCTCGTCGCCCTCGGTTTTTTGCCGGAGGATGTGATGGAGGGCTATGTGGCCCTGGGCGAACTCGCGCTCGATGGCCAGCTGCTGCCCGTCGCCGGGGTGCTGCCCGCGGCACTTGCCGCCAGCGCCCAAACCAAAGGCATCATCTGCCCCGAGGGCAATGGCGCGGAGGCCGCATTTGCCGGTGAGCTTGAAGTGCTCGCGCCCAGTTCGCTGCTTGCGCTGGTGAACCATATCAAAGGCCAACAAATTTTATCGCGGCCGGAACCGCGCGTGGAAACCACCGCGCGCAACGCGCCGGATTTAGCGGAAGTGAGAGGCCAAGCGGTTGCCAAACGCGCCCTCGAAATCGCCGCAGCAGGCGGGCATAATTTACTGATGATCGGCCCGCCAGGCTCCGGCAAATCCATGCTCGCTGCGTGCTTGCCGGGCATTCTGCCACCCATGAGCGCATCGGAAATGTTGGAGACAAACCTCATTGCCTCCGTCGCGGGCAAGCTGGTGAAAGGCGCATTCGCGGGCGCGCGGCCGTTTCGCGATCCGCACCATTCAAGCTCCATGGCGTCGATGGTCGGCGGCGGGCGCCGCGCCGTGCCCGGCGAAATTTCCCTCGCCCATCACGGCGTGTTGTTCATGGATGAGTTGCCGGAATATCCGCGCGGGGTGCTGGAATCCCTTCGTCAGCCACTCGAGACAGGGCAGATTTCGATTGCACGGGTGGAGATGCATGTCACCTACCCCGCCCGTTTCCAACTCGTCGCCGCGATGAACCCGTGCCGCTGTGGCTATCTCGACGACCCCGGTCGCGCTTGCAACAAAGCCCCGCGTTGCGCGGGCGATTACCAATCCAAAATCTCCGGCCCGCTGCTGGATCGGATTGATTTGCATGTTGATGTACCCGCTGTTGATACGCTCGCGATGTTCGAACGTGCGGATGCGGAGCCCAGCGCCCGCGTGGCCGAACGCGTCGCCCGGGCGCGCGAACGGCAACAGGCGCGCTTCGCCGCCATGAACCTCTCCGCCCGCACGAACGCGGAAGTTAGCGGCGATGCGTTGCAGCATATGGTGCCGCTCGATGTTGAAGGGCGGACGTTGATTGAAGATGCGACGAAGCGGCTGAATCTCTCCATGCGTGGACTGACGCGGGTGCTACGTGTGGCACGCACGGTGGCGGATCTTGCGGGCAGTGCGCAAGTCACGCGATTGCATCTTGCCGAAGCGCTCTCTTATCGCCAACAGCCGCAAGGGCGGTTTCTCGAGGTGGTGTGATGCAGGCAGTGATTACCCATGCAACCCGGGCAGATTGCGCCGCGATCGCTGAACTTTCCGCGCGCACGTTTAGTGAAACGTTTGGGCATCTCTACAAGCCAGAAGATTTGGCGAGCCATCTCGCCAGCCATTCTAGCGTGGCGTTTTTTGAGCAAGCGCTTGCGCGGGGCGATACGCTCGTGATGCTCAAGGTCGAGGATAAGCTCGTCGGCTATAGCAAGCTTGGGCATGTGGATGTGCCGGTCGATACGCCGCCGAAGGGATCGGTTGAGATTCACCGGGTGTATCTTGATAAGGCCTATCAAAATCGGGGACTTGGCAAGGCGATGATGAAACATATTCTGGCATTGCCGCAGGTTGCGACGGCGCCGGCAATTTACATCGGTGTGTGGGAGGAAAACCTGCGTGCGCAGGCGCTCTATCATCATTATGGATTCAAGCCGATTGGGCATTATCTTTACTATGTCGGCGCGCATGCGGACCGAGAAATTATTATGGCGCGCACACGGGCGGCGTAGCTAGATCGCCGTACGCGAGAACACAAAATCGCGGAAGTGGAAGTTGCCCATTTGGACATCGACTTCATCGATGTTGGTGAAGCCGAGCCCCATATAAAAACGCTGCGCGGCAAGGTTGTTGCGGTTCACCAACAGGCGATGATACGCAACAGGGCCAAAAGCGTTGAGGGCCGTTGCCATCAGCGCTTGGCCAAACCCGCGGCCTTGATGCTCGGGCAGAATATAGAGCTTGCGCAGCCAGGTGATGTCTTTCTCGCGGTAGCTGGAGGCAAAACCGAGCGCACCTTGGGGCGTGAGGGCAGCAAAGAATTGGTGCCCTTGCGTCATTTCGTTTTGTAGATTCTCCGCACTGTAAATATTCGCCAGCATGTTGGCGATTTGTTCAGGTGTGAGTACACCAACATAACTCACCGGCCAAGTGCGATGCGCGAGATCCATGATGAGGGGAATGTCGTGGCTGGTGAGTGGTAGAATACGCACGGCCAGCTCAGCGCGATTGTTCAAGCAGGCAGCTATTCACCGGTTTTAATTCAAACTCGCGGTTAGTACCTTCATCGTCCTTATCGGTGGAACGAATCACTTGCATAAACATAATGCGCCCGGGAATATTTTGGGTGAGGTAGGACGGATCATCCGGCGAATCTTCCCAGAACGTGTAGCTGCTGATGGCAAGCAACGCGAAAGGTTGCGGCGTAATTTTGAGATTAGCGGGCACGGGCTCGACCCAAACCATCATCCCATCTTCCGGCATCCAGCGTTTGGGTGCGTCAGTAGTGGCGGATGGTAGAGGATTGGGGTTATTCTGTGCGGTGAAATCTTTGTTGAATTTCTCCAGTGCCTCATGCACCGGCAGCTTGATCGCGCTGCGGCATGCAGACCCAGCATCCGGCTCGTCCTTTTCCCCACCACAAATCATCTGGCCCGTGGCAAAGTTGGCATAGACCGCCTTAGGGTTTTCATCACCAGGGGCGACGAAGATATCGTCCCCATCATTATGTGGGTAGATAGCACCCCAATTATGGCGCATTAGAAAGTAACCCGCGCTGCCTTCACCAAGGCGGTAAATACCATTATCCTGCACGTGAAATTGCATCCGACCACCTTCTTGGCCAGTCACGATGAGTGCATAGGTTTTAAGATAATAAGGCGGTTTGTCTTCCGGAGCGATGTAGAGCCGCCAATTGGCTTGAGGGAATTGTTTGTCATCTTTATCGATGTTTGGTTCAGCCTTGCTCGCACGCTGATTGATGCGCTCCGCAAGCGCGCCACAGATTTGCTTTTGTTCCGGCCATCCGGCTTTGTCGATGTCGAGCACATGCAGAGCCGGGGGATTCGTATAGGCCTGCGCATGCTGCGTAAGACCCGCCGCTAAGAACGCGAGCAGAAGGCATTGTCTTAAATGGCTGGGTAGGCTGCATACCATGGCGCGATTATGGGTGCCCCGATTGAAAATGCAAGAATTGCTTATATTTCTTACGTGCTCGAGCCGTTAGATACTGTAGCTATCGCCATATTCTTCCCGTGGGGCGGCGAGGCTCGCCAGTTCCGCAATCAACCCCAGCGCGCCGAATTTGCACGATGGCATGGCGACATTGCCTTTTTCGCCTTCGTCACACATACCGACGAATTTCATGCCGGCGGCGTTCAGGTTATTCATCGCGTCGCGCTGGTCGTTGACGCGGTAGGCGCCGCCGACCGCATGGCCGTCGACGAGATATAGCATCGGCTCAGCGGGGGCGTCCTGCACACGGTCGACGGTCGGCACGCCTTCTTGGATGATGACTTCCGTCACCGCGACGCCTTCTTTGATCGTGCTCATTTTGTTGCGGATTTTTTTGTTGATCTCGATCACTTCGTCGCCGGAATGCACCGTCATGATGCCCATGCCGTAGGTGTCGGAGTCGGATTTGACGTAGACATATGGCGCATCGGTAATGCCGTATTCGGCGTAGCGTGCGCGGATTTTGTGGAGGACTTTTTCAACGCCGACCGCGACGCATTCGAGGCCTTGCTTCTCACTGAAATTCACCCGTCCGCACTTATGGAACTCAGTGGTGATAAGCCAGGGGTCGATGGCGAACGCATCGGCGAATTCGCGAGCGAGTTTGTCGTAGGCTTCGAAATGGATGGATTTGCGGCGGCGGTGCCAGCCCTGGCTCGGGCGCGGGGCGATGGGCTGGGTAACGCCGCGCAGGATTTCCGGCAGGCCGGAGGTCAGGTCGTTGTTCAGCACGATGAGTTGGGGACAGAAACCACCGGCGGTTTTCAGTTTGCTGCCATTGCGCGCGAGGGGCATTTCTTTCAATACATCGCCGGAGGAAGTGGTGACTTCAATCGCTGCATCGGTGGCGACCAGACTACCAATCTCTACCTCACAGCCCGCTTCACGCAAAATGCCAGTGAGGGCCGCGAGATTATCGATATAGCCTTGGTTGCGGGTGTGGTTTTCGGGGATGACGAGGACGCGTTTGACTTCTTGGTAGCGTGTCAGCCGCGCTTTGATGCGGGCGGCCGCGCGACTACGGGCATGGGGCGAGAGATTGTTGAACCCGGCGGGAAATAAGTTGGTGTCGACGGGGGCGAGTTTGTAGCCCGCATGGCGCACATCGACCGAGGAATAAAATGGCGCGCCTTCTTCCATACGGCGGGCATCGAGCCAGGCTGCGATTTCCTCGCTGCGGCCTTCGATAAGTTGCTTGAGTTGCGTCAACACTTCGGGGGTGGTGGCTTGTTTTGCCACTGCGGATGTTTGCATTATTCGTCTCCCCCATTGAACCGTGGCGCTTGATCCCAATCGCCCCAGGCGGCCAGCGTCAGCGCGCATAAGGTAATGACGGCGGTGTCCGCGCGCAAGATGCGAGGGCCTAAACCGACGCCTTTTGCGGATTTTAGGTGGCGGAGGGCGGCAAATTCCTCGGGGGTAAAACCGCCTTCGGGGCCTACGAGAATTGCCCAAGGGGCAGCTTGCGCCGGTGGGTTAAGCATTTGAGTAATCGGTTTGCTATCGCCACTTTCGTCACCATAAATCAGTGGCATATGCTTTGGCCAATCGCCGAGGAGGTTTAGTAACTTCACTGGTTCCTTTATCTCTGGCCAGTCGACCCGCTCGCATTGTTCGGCGGCTTCGCGGGCGATGGATTCGGCACGTTCGAGATTCACCTTGTCGACAATCGTGCGGCTGGTGAGACCGGGCTGCAGCACGCTCGCACCAAGTTCAGTGGCTTTTTCGATGATGGTTTCAAGCCGCCCGCCTTTGATGGGGGCGAAGCAGACGGTGAGGCCGATGGTGGCGGCAGCGGGGCGGATTTGTTTTTCGAGCGTGAGGCTGATGTCACGCTTGCGGATGGTTTCGATACGCGCGAGCCATTCGCCATCGGTGCGATTGAAGAGAGCGATGGTGTCGCCCTCTTTCAGTCGTAAAACATTGGTGAGGTAATGCGCCTGGTTGCCCTCAAGCGCAAGGATTGCGCCGGGTTTGAGGGCATAGTTGGTGCTGAGTCGATAACGTTGTGCCATGCGGCTTTATAACAGCTAATCTCGGGGAAACAAATGCTGTCACTAGTTAAAAAAGGGACCCACGCCGTGGTCTTAATATAGCGCGGGTCCCAGTCTGGTCACATAATGTGCGACCAGATTGGATGGCGAAAAAAGGGGGAGACACCATCCAATCACTGACGGAGGATCCTTGTGGATCATCCGAACCTTTCGGTCATATGTTGATCAATGAACAACATAGAGGACCGTAGGGGCTAAATTCGATATGAGGCGATGTAAGAACATTATTCGACCCATGTCACGTGACAGTTATATGACAATTTCGGCTTATTTACTGCGCTCCACAGCGCTGCTGACAAGCCTCGCCGCTTGTGGCACAACCAGCCATATGCAACTGCGCCCCTACATTCAACTCATGCGGCTTGATAAGCCGATTGGGATTTATTTGCTTTTTTTCCCAGCTGCATGGGCGGTGGCGTTGGTGGCGCCACTGCGGGCGATTCCGTATTTTCTGCTTATAATGCTGGTGGGTGCCGCCGTTACGCGCGCGGCGGGGTGCATCATCAACGACCTCACTGACCGTAAGCTTGATGCGGGGGTCGAGCGCACGCGCGGGCGGCCTCTTGCGGCGGGCACGGTGCCGGTATGGCACGCCTATGCACTGCTTGGCGGGTTGCTTTTTGTAGCGTTGTTGATTGCGCTCAGTTTGCCGCGGGCGGTGTTTTTATTGGCGCTCGTCGCGCTGCCAATGATTGCGGTTTATCCCTGGATGAAGCGCATCACTTGGTGGCCGCAGCTATTTCTCGGTTTCACTTTCAACCTTAGCGCACTGTTTGGTTGGGTAGCAACGGGTGCGCCATTGTCGGGCGCGGCGTTTGCACTTTACGCCGCCTGCATTTGTTGGACGCTCGGTTACGACACGATCTACGCCGTGCAGGATATGGCGGATGATACGCGCATGGGCATTCGTTCGACCGCACGATTGTTCGGTGCGAATATTCGGCGCAATGTCGCGATCTGTTATTTGCTGATGTTGCTCGATCTTGCCATCACCGGTTTCTTGCTAGATCGTGAGCTTGCTTATGATTTTGGGCTTATGGCAGTTGCACTTCACATCGCCTGGCAGTTGCGGCAATTGCCGGTGACGCCCGAACGCGCGGGTACAATCTTTAAGAGCAACCAATGTATTGGTTATATGTTGCTGGGGGCCATCCTTCTTGATCGATTTATGTGAGAAATCGCCAAAACGCTGGGTGGGCGCTTGCTCTGCTTAGCCAATAATGGCATGAATAAATGATGTTCCGCCGTCAGCAAGTTGAGAAGCCTATCCCAGTCGCGTTTCTTGGCGCGTGCGGTTATCCGCAGCCGTTTATCGATGCGTTAGCGCGCGCTGAGCAGCATGCACGCACATCGGGCGAACCAGCAGCGTTGATTTTATTATCGATCGATAATTTAGCGATGATTATGTCTGGTTACAGCATGGCGGTGGCGGAATCCGTGATGAGTGAATTGCATCAGGTGATCACTCAAAAAGCGGGCCCTGACGCAACCGTGGCACGGGTGCAGCGCGACCAGTTTGGTATTATTGTGCCAGGCAAACGCGACAATGACGCCGCGTTATGTTGCCGCACTATTGAAGAGGCGATTCGCAATTATAGTTTCTCCTCGCGCTATGGGGATTTGCATTGTTTGTCCTCTACCGCTTATCAGATTTTGCCGGATTCATTGTCGCATCCGGAGGAAATTTTAGGTCGGGCGTTGGTGATTCTTACCGAGGGACCGAGTAGCGAGCGGCTGAGTGATCATATTTCGGGTGCGGAACAGCGCGAGGAAATGGGGCTTGCCAATTTCCTCGGCCAGGCGGTGCAAGAGGGGCGCATTCGACTTGCTTACCAGCCGATCATCGATAGCCGCACGGGCGCGGTGGCGCATTACGAGGCATTGCTGCGACTTTATGGTGAGGACGGAAAGATCAGTTCTGCTGGCACGTTGATTCCCATTGCAGAGCGGATGGGATTTGTGCCGATGATCGATCAGCTGGTGCTGAAGAAAGTCATTGCCGAACTGCGGGAGGATAAAGAGGTACATATTGCGGTTAATGTGTCGAACCTCACGATTTTGGATAGCGGGTGGTTGACGATTCTCACCGAGGCGGTCGATGCCACGCCGGATATTGGTACGCGGTTGACGGTGGAGATCACCGAGACTGCCGTGCATGGAGATTTGAAGCATACGGCAAGATTTTGTGCAGAAGTTCAGGCGCTTGGCTGCTATATCGCGCTCGATGATTTTGGCTCGGGATATACGTCTTTTAGGCAGCTAAAGGCTTTGTCGGTCGATTATGTGAAGATCGACGGCACGTTTATTCGCGATTTGACGGATAATGCGGATAGCCGGTTCTTTGTGAAGACTCTGCTCGATTTTACGCGCGGCTTCGGCCTCAAATCCGTCGCGGAATATGTAGAGACGGGCGAAATCGCCAAAATGCTGATGGAGCTTGGGGTGGATTATTTGCAGGGCTACTACTTCGGTAAGCCGAGCAACACACGGCCTTGGGTGAAGGGCGAGTGACACTGTCACTTTCTATTATTTAGCACCTCTTTGTCTTCGTCCTCTTTTCGTGAATTACTCGTTTTGGGGATGATTGTCGCGGGTTTTTCACATCCCTTATTTTTATCATATTGAACACATTTTTGTGATAAAATATTTTTATCATTTTTAATGTTATTAACATTTTGTTTTTATGCTTGTTTAGATTGTTTTTTAATAAAAACGGCAAAATTATCTTACTATTGTTTTTTATGGATTATACAATTATAGAAAATCAGAAATCTTTGGCATTTAGTGACATGATTTGTGGAATTCTTTAGGACCACCTCAGCTCGCTCTACCCTCCCCGAGCGTTCTGATAGATGCGCCTTGTGCGTAAGTTGGTGGACCATATGTGGGTAGTTGAACAACTCGGCTAGCAATCTGATTTTTGTGAACTATCTAAGTTAGGTAATCCACCGATATTTCCCGATTGACGGGCGCATTCAGACCGGTAGCCTGCGGGTTTGCCGGAATAGATATTGGACGCGAGCGGCGACAAAAAAGCAGTCCGTGGGGTGGGGTAAGAAGAAAAACGAAGGGCGTGGCAAATCGGCACCAGGGCATACTACATCTTGTGGGTTGCAGAAATGTGGGTTTTTCACGCGCCCGCCTAGAAATCACATGAGGATGGCTTTTTAAGGGGCTGATTTTATGTTAAATTATTACAGGCAACCAAAAAATATCATCGCGGGTCACATTTTGTGGCTGGACAGGGTGACCACAAGATGTAGTATCGGTCTTCCGGGGATGGATTCGGTCGAAATGACTGTCGCGACCCGGGAATGCAAACAGGGCACGACAAAAAACGAAACAGGGGTGTGACGATGGCGACCACAAAAATCAACGTAGACTACTCGCGCGATAAATATCTAACCGATTCAGCGGGCAACGCTCGATGACCGCTATCTCCTTCCGGATGAGAAATATCAGGACCTCTTCGCCCGTGTGGCAAGTTTCTACGGCGATGATGAAGCGCATGCGAAGCGTATCTATGAGTATATCAGCCAGATGTGGTTCATGCCGGCGACGCCAATTCTCAGTAACGTTGGCAACAGCCGTGGCTTGCCGATCAGCTTTTTCTGGAACGACGGAAGATTCACTCGCGGGGATTGTTGACCTTTGGAACGAGAACGTCTGGCTCGCAAGCCGTGGCGGCGGGATTGGTTCGTACTGGGGCAATCTACGCGCGCTGGGTGAAAAAGTCGGCCGCAATGGCAAAACTTCAGGCGTGGTGCCGTTCATCCGCGTACAGGATTCACTGACGCTCGCGATCAGCCAAGGCTCGCTGCGCCGTGGTTCGAGTGCGGTGTATCTCGATATCTCGCACCCCGAGATTGAAGAATTCCTCGACTTGCGCCGCCCAACCGGCGGTGACCCGAACCGCAAAGCCCTCAATCTCCACCATGGCGTGGCGGTGACGGATGCGTTCATGGAAGCGGTCGAGAAAGACGAGAAGTGGGATTGCTTCCGCCGAAAGACAAACAGCATGGTCGAAACCGTGAAGGCGCGACCTCTGGGCGAAACTCACCGCCACACGTATGAAACGGTGAGCCCTATATTCTTTTCATCGATACGGTGAACCGCGCGATTCCGCAGCACCATAAAAAGCTGGGTTGACAGTGAAAATGTCGAACCTTTGCAGTGAAATCACCTTGCCGACGGGGCATGACCATCTCGGTGGCAACCGCACGGCGGTATGCTGTCTAAGCTCACTGAACCTTGAATATTACGACGATTGGAAGTCGCACCCGCAATTCATCGAGGATGTGATGCGCTTCCTCGATAACGTGCTGACGGATTTCATCGAAACCGCACCGGACTCAATGGCGCGCGCCAAATATTCGGCGATGCGCGAGCGCTCGGTGGGTCTTAGTGTGATGGGGTTCCCACTCTACTTGCAGTCGAAAATGATTCCGTTTGAACTGTGATGAAGGTTGCGGAACAAGAAGATGTTCGAGCTGATCCGCAAACAAGCGGATGCGGCATCTATCAAGCTTGCCCATGAGCGTGGCGCTTGCCCGGATGCGGCGGATTTCGGCGTGATGGAGCGTTTCTCCAACAAAATGGCGATTGCGCCGACGGCGTCGATTTCCATCAATACCGGCAATGCAAGCCCAGGGGATTGAGCCTTACGCGGCGAATGCGTTCACGCAAAAAACCCTCTCGGGTTCGTTCGTGGTGCGCAACAAGTACCTCAAACAGCTGCTTGCTGAAAAGGGTCAGGACACGAACGATGTTTGGTCGTCGATCACTACGAATGAGGGCTCCGTCCAGCATCTTGATTTCTTGGATGAGAACGAGAAGCTTGTGTTCAAAACCGCGTATGAAATGGATCAGCGCTGGGTGATTGAGCATTCGGCGGATCGTGCGCCGTTTGTGTGTCAGGCGCAGTCGATCAACCTCTTTCTGCCCGCCAATATCCATAAACGTGACCTGCATATGCTGCATTTCATGGCGTGGAAGAAAGGTGTGAAGTCTTTATTACTGCCGGTCGGCGAGAGCCTCCAGCGCTCCGACAAGGTGAGCAATAAGGTGCCTGAGGTGCAGCTTGAGATGTCGCTTAAAGCCAAACAAGCGACGACTTACGAAGAATGCCTGGCTTGCCAATAAGGTTTTTTTCGGTCGCCCTCGCCGGGTGCCTGGTGGCGTTTGCCTCCTATGCGGCGGTGGTGATTCCTTCGGTCGCCTATCTCAACCGCGATGCGAATGTGCAGAAGATGACCAAAGTGGCTTCGGCTATTGCGGCGGCGACGGTAATTTATGATCGGTGCGATGATGTATATCATTTCACCGATGACCAAAAACAACGCTTGCGTGTGCGATTTGATCGTACCACAAAAGCATATCTGCAAGCTTATCGGGATGCGTATAGCAGCCAGGTGGGCGTGTTACCGGATCAAAAAACTGTCGATGGATATCGTAAAATGGTGACGGATACCTTACCGAAGAATGGGTCGAGGTAACGGTGCGAGCTTTATCGCCTATAAAGATGGATGCAAAACGAGCCCCGTGCAGTCTGTACTGTAGGTTTGTAGACCGTCTGAACAAGCGGCCGACGCACAGGCCGAAAAAGAAGCTGAAACACCGCCAACACCTTAAGGAGCCAACTGTGTCATTGCTAGACGCCAAACCCATTTACAAACCCTTCGCCTATCCGTGGGCCTATGACGCATGGCTGATGCAGCAGCGCATTCACTGGCTGCCCGAGGAAGTGCCGCTGGCGGATGACGTGCGCGACTGGAAGAAAAACCTCGAGCCCGCCGAGAAGAATCTGCTCGCACAGATTTTCCGCTTCACGCAAGCGGATATCGAGGTGAATAACTGCTACATGAAGAACTATAGCCAAGTATTCAAACCTACCGAGGTGCAGATGATGCTCTCGGCGTTTTCTAATATGGAGACGATCCATATCGCGGCTTATAGCCACCTGCTCGACACGATCGGTATGCCGGAAACGGAATACCAGGCCTTCATGAAATACAAAGAGATGAAGGATAAATACGACTACATGCAGCAATTCGGCGTGGAGACGAAAGAAGATATCGCCACCACCATGGCGGTGTTCGGCGCGTTTACCGAGGGGCTGCAATTATTCGCGAGCTTCGCGATCCTGCTCAACTTCCCGCGTTGGGGCAAAATGAAGGGCATGGGCCAGATTGTCACCTGGTCGGCGCGCGACGAGACGCTGCATTGCCAGTCGATCATCCGGCTGTTCAAGACGTTCTGCGACGAGAACCCGGAAGTGTGGACGGATGAACTCCGTTCGCGCCTCTATGTTGCTTGTAACACGATCGTGACGCATGAAGATGCCTTCATCGACCTTGCTTTTGGCGTGGGCGAAGTACAGGGGCTGACACCGAATGAGGTGAAAGACTATATCCGCTTCATCGCCGACCGCCGCTTAGGCCAGCTTGGTTTGCAGCCGATGTACCAGATCGAGAAAAACCCGTTGCCGTGGCTGGATGATTTGCTCAACGGTGTCGAACACACTAACTTCTTCGAAAACCGCGTGACGGAATATGCCAAAGCAGCCACGCAAGGCACCTGGGACGATGCGTTTGTGATGCATGAAAATACAACGGCTTAGGCTGCTTTCAAACTAACTATTTTTTAACAACTCCCTGATAACATGATGTTATCGGGGAGTTTTCATTTTGACGGATACGATGACAGACGCGCAGCTTTTGGATGAGCTGGGGCAGCTTGAAGAAGCGGGTAAGCTTCGCTGGGAGCATCTTTTATTAAACGGCGAGCCGCAATCCGTAGAATCCATCGACGATGAACGTAAATGTGCAATTTGGCGGTCGCGGTTCGGGGATCGTTCACCACTTGCTATTTACGCAGGGCTTGCCGGAAACTTCATTCGTGCGCAGGCTAAAAGCATGACGATGTATCTCTCAGATGAGGGGGAGCAAGCCGGCGAACCAAAAATCGTTTCTCTTCTTTACCGCACCCGCGATGCTGTCGGTCAAACAGGGTTTCAAGNNNNTTTTCATGTAAACAGTGCTCGGCGCGGCCAAGCTGCCGATCAGCAAGGGCAAGGCCAAGGCATCGCGACCTTGGCATTATTTCATCTCAGCCGTACGTTGCGCGACCAATACCCCAACTTAGAGCGGATGAAAATTCATGCAAAAATGGATGGCACTTATGCATGGGCACGGCTTGGATTTGTACCGCTACAAGAAGAATGGCCTACTTTAAAAAAGTTGCTGGGGTTTGGGATAAACAAGCTGGAGCGCCGCCTGCCGCCGAGTAGAGACTTACAGGTTTCGCTTGAGATGATACGGATGATGATTGACAACGACGATCCTACATCTGTGCGCAGATTCGCCGACGTGCCTATCCCTAACCCGGATTTCGATCCTGGCGATCCCAAAGCGGCACCCGAAGAGACAACCGTTGGAAAATACATTCTTGCCAATCGATCCTGGCTTGGAGAATTTATCCTGAACGATCGTGCCACTGCCAAATTTCTTGAGGAACGTGCCACGGCAGTGCAAGCTAGACAATTGAGCAAACCTGCTCACAAATAACCCTGTACCTGCGAGCATACCCGCGCTACCACAAGCGCATGCATTTTCCTAACATCAACCCTGTCGCCATCCATCTCGGCCCACTCGCCATTCGCTGGTATGCGCTGGCCTATGTCGTGGGGATTTTGCTTGGGCAATTTTATGTGGCGTGGCTGGATAAGCGACGTGCTGCCCCCCTCCTCACCGCCAAAGCGCGGGATGATTTGGTACTCTACGCCGTGCTCGGCATTATTCTCGGCGGGCGGATTGGGTATGTGCTGTTTTATAATCTCCGCTATTACCTCGAAAATCCGGACGATATGCTGCAGGTTTGGCATGGGGGCATGTCGTTCCATGGCGGATTGCTTGGGGTGCTGATCGCATTTTATTTCTTCGCGCGGCGGTATAAAATTTCGTGGTTGGCCTTGATGGATTTGCTGGCGGCGGCAACGCCGATTGGGTTGTTTTTTGGGCGGCTCGCGAATTTTGTGAATGGCGAACTTTATGGGCGGCCGACGGCAAAATCATGGGGGATGATTTTCCCGAGTGGCGGGCCGGTGCCACGGCATCCGAGCCAGCTTTACGAGGCGGGGCTTGAAGGACTGGTGCTTTTTGTTGTGCTATTTCTGGTGGCAACGCGCACGCGGGCGATGGATTATCGCGGGATTGTTGGCGGGGTGTTTTTGGCCGGCTATGGGATGGCGCGGTTTGTGATCGAGTTTTTCCGCGAGCCAGATATTCAGCTCGGGACATTTATGTTCGGCCTCAGCATGGGGCAGTTGTTGTGCCTGCCGATGATCGCGGTAGGGTTGTGGTCGGCGCTGAGTGCGCGTGGCCGTCCCATCGCTGGATAAGAAAAAGATGGATTCCAACTTCCGCTTGGACGACGAATGCATATACTGAAACTATGACCTCACTCACCGCCATCATCCGCGAGAAGATCGCCGAAGCCGGGCCGATTAGCATTGCGGATTACATGCAGCTCGCCCTCGCCCATCCCGAACATGGCTATTACCAAAAGCGCGACCCGTTCGGCACCCGAGGCGACTTCATCACCGCGCCGGAAATCAGCCAAATCTTCGGCGAGATGATCGGCGTCTGGTGCGCACAGATGTGGATGCAGATGGGGCAAGGCCCGATCAGCCTCGTCGAACTCGGACCCGGGCGCGGGACGCTGATGGGCGATCTGCTGCGGGCTACTAAGTCGATGGCGAATTTCCATGACTCGCTGACGATTCACATGGTGGAGACGAGCCCGACGCTGGCCCATGCGCAATATATGCATCTGCGCCACCAGCATCCGCGGATTGAGTGGCTGGATAGTATCGAGCAAATCCCGCCGAATAAAACCATCCTCATCGCCAACGAGTTTTTCGATGCGCTGCCGATCAAGCAGCATGTGATGACGGCCGAAGGCATCCGCGAGCGGCGCGTGGGGTGGGATGAGGCAACGCAGCAATTCACCTTCACGCTGGGGGAGCCGGGCCTGGCACTCGCCAAATCCGGCCATGTGATCGCGCCCGATACGGTGATGGAGCAATGCCCGGCGGCGCGCAGCATCATGCGCCGTATTGCCCAACACCTTGCCGAACATGGCGGCGCGGCGTTGATGGTCGATTACGGCTATCTTGGCGAAGCGCATCGCGACACGCTGCAGGCGGTGAAGGCGCATCTGTTCCACTCCGTCCTGCTCGAACCCGGCGAGGCGGATATTACCGCGCATGTGGATTTCCAGACGCTCAGCGACATCGCACGCGATGCGGGGCTGCGAGTGCCGGCGCTCGCCAATCAGGGTGAATTCCTCGTGCGGATGGGCGCGGAGTTGCGACTTGAAATGCTGCTGAAACAAGCGACGTCTGCGCAGCGGGATATGCTAATTTCCGGGCTACAACGGCTAATTTCGCCGCAAGAAATGGGTGATTTATTCAAGGTAATGGCCGTGTGCGCGGATGCGAAAGTGGATGTGCCGGGGTTTATGTAATAAGAGAATTGAAGAATGGGAAAATTTTCAAGTTTTTCGTTAATTTCTCTTTATTTCCCTTAAATTCCCTTCCATTCTTCCCTCATGTTCCACACCCATGATTACCTGCAATCTGACAACATCCGCCACGGCTTCTTCGGCCGCAATGGTGGGGTGAGCGGCGGGATTTATGCGGGGCTGAATTGCGGAGCCGGGAGTTACGACAACAAAGGCTCCGTCGCTGAAAATCGCCGCCGGGTGGCAACCGCTATGGGGGTGAGCCCGGAGCGGCTTTGCACGGTGCATCAGGTGCATTCACCAAAAGTGGTGGTGATCAATGCGCCGTTCGATGGCCCGCCACCCCAGGTGGATGCGTTGGTGACGGATGTGCCCGGCCTGGCCCTTGGCATCCTCACCGCCGATTGTGCACCAGTGCTGTTTGCAGACCATGACACGGGCATCGTCGCTGCCGCGCATGCGGGTTGGGGTGGGGCATTTAATGGAGTAGTCGAGAACACCGTGCGCGCGATGGAGAATATCGGTGCGGACCGCGCGGCCATTCATGCGGTGGTCGGCCCCTGCATCGCGCAGAGTAGCTATGAGGTCGGTCCCGAATTTATTGCTCGCTTCCCGGGCGATGATCAGGCGCAGTTTTTTATCAAAAGCCAGAAAGAGGGTCACTTCATGTTCGACCTGCCGGCCTATGTGGTGGGGCGGGCGCGGCGGGCGGGCTTGCAGCATGTCGCGGTTTTGGCTATGGATACCTATAGCGATGCGGAGCATTTCTTCAGCTACCGCCGCGCCACGCATCTCGGCGAGCCCGATTACGGGCGGCAAATGAGCGTGATTGGATTGAAATAGAATTCCGTCATTCCCCGAATTTGCGCGAGCAAATTATAGGGGAATCCATAGGGCGCCGCCGCATGGATCACCCTATAATCGCTAAAGCGATTCGGGTGATGACGATAACAGGAGCAGAGACTATGAACATTATCCCCTTCGACGACCGCGACGGATTCATTTGGCTGGATGGTAAGTTGGTGCCCTGGCGCGACGCGAAAACCCATGTGCTGACGCACGGGTTGCATTACGGGTCCTGCATTTTCGAGGGCGAGCGCTCCTATGGCGGAAAGATTTTCAAAGATCTCGAACACACCGAGCGCTTCCACAAATCCGCCGAACTGCTCGGCTTCGCGATTCCTTACAGCGTCGATGCTATCATCAAAGCCAAAGCCGAAACGCTGAAAGCGAATAACATTGTCGATGGTTACATCCGTCCCGTCGCTTGGCGCGGGAGCGAAATGATGGCAATTAGCGCCCAGCAAACTAAAATCCACGTGGCGATTGCGGCGTGGGAATGGCCGAGCATGTACAAAAAAGACATCAAAGAAAAAGGCATCCGCCTCGCCCATGCGCCGTATAAGCGTCCGTCGCCAGAGAATGCACCAGTCGCGAGCAAGGCGGCGGGGCTTTACATGATTTGCACCATCAGTAAACATGAAGCCGAGCGCAAAGGCTTCGACGATGCGCTGATGCTCGATTATCGCGGCTACCTCGCCGAGGCGACGGGCGCGAATTTATTCCTCATCATCGATGGCGAAGTGCATACACCGCTCGCCGATTGCTTCCTGAACGACATCACGCGCCAGACGGTAATCGCCCTCGCCAAAGCCAAAGGTTACAAGGTGCATGAGCGGCATATTAAGCCGGAAGAACTATCGCGCGTGCAAGAAATCTTCCTCACCGGCACTGCGGCGGAAATCACGCCCGTCGGCGAAATCGAAGGCCAAAAATTCACCGTTGGTCCAGTGACGAAAGATTTGATCGACGAATATCAAAAAGCCACCCGCGCACATTTGGCGACGGCCGCAGCATAATACTCAACGCAAAAACTTCCAGCTCGCCTTCGTATACTGCCCCGCGCTAGCAAGCGCTGCCACCGCCGCAAGCCAAATCAATGCACAGCCTGCGCTCAGTACTGGCGCGCTCAAACCCCGCAACGGATGGCTATAAACGGAGTAATCATACGGCGCCATCACCCGCGCAACGAGCACGAGCGTGATGCCTAGCATCTGCAGTACCGTCTTGAGCTTCCCCCCACGCGACACGAGCAATTTCACCTTCTTCCCCGCCAAAAATTCGCGTAGGGCTGAAATATAAATCTCCCGCAAAATAATCGCCGCCACGGGGAAAAATAAATCACCCATGGGGTAAATTACCCCCATCGACACTGGCTGCTTGGTAAGCGCAATGAGGTAGATCAGCATCAACGCCACCAACAGCTTATCCGCGACTGGGTCGAGCATCGCCCCAAGGCCCGATGTCGCATTCCATTTACGCGCGAGATAGCCGTCGAGAAAATCGGTGATGCTAGCAGCAACGAAAATGATCAGCAGCGTCAGCTGCGCTTGCGGCGCGTCAAGCATCACGCCGAGCGCCACGGGCACTGCCGCCACTCGCAATCCCGTTAATAGATTCGGGATTTGGCGGCGCGTGAGCATTTAGGCGCTCGCGGCTGAGGAAGATGCTGGGTTTTGCGTTTGCTTCAAGCGTTGCTCTTGATAGAGGCCAACGAAATCCATCGGCTCCAGCTGCAGCGGCGGGAAGCCGCCGTCACGTGTGAGGTCGGCCACCACGCGGCGGGCGAAGGGGTAAAGCAACTGCGCGCCTGTGATGTAAATCGTTTGGTCGATCGCGTTGGCGGGGATGGATTGGGTTTCGATCACGCCAGCATAGACGAGGTCGCAGAGGAAGATGGTGACTTTATCGACGACGGCGCGCACGTTGATTTGAATGGCGAGTTCGTAGACTTTTTCATCCAACCGCTGCGCACCGAGATTAATGGCCACTTCCATATTGGGCGCTTCGCGCAGCGAGAAAATGCTGGCGGGCGCGCGCGGGTTCTCGAACGATAAATCCTTCACGTACTGCGCGCGAAGGAAGAGGGCGGGCCGATCGGCCGCGGCCGGCTCGGCGGGGGGTTGTTCCAGACGATCATCCATACGGAATCCTTGTATTTATGCGTGTTTTGTCTATATCAGCAGGAGACGGAGTGCAAGCAGGGTTTATGGACGGTGGATTTTCATACGGCGATGTTATCGTGTTCGGCGCCATTGCAGCGTTCATTTTGCTGCGTTATCGCTCGATGTTGGGGGAAAAATCCGACCGGGATACGCGCCCAATTAAGCCTTCGGTGATTTCTGATTATGAGCGGGTGATTCAGTTGCCTGCGACCAGCATCCCGGCACAACCGGATAAGAAGGCAGAGGAAAATCCTGCTTATAGCTCCTTCGCTGAGAAGTTTGTCACCATGCGGGGAATCGACCGCGAATTTTCGCCCGATGAGTTTTTGCAGGGGGCGCGCATTGCGTATGAAATGGTGATCGAAGCGTTCAGC
>JBGAJE010000172.1:0-3016 GCA_044225085.1 Rickettsiales bacterium
TTATTCGCTAACGATCCACCCACCGCCCAATACACGGTCGCCATCATACACCACACAGGCTTGGTCGGGGGCGATGCCTTCATAGGCGGCGGCGAGATGCACGATTGCATTTGCTGCGGATTGCGGGGTGACGCTGGCGGCCATGGGCGTATGCATCGAGCGCATTTTAACACGGATATCGTCGCGCGGGGCCATCACATCCAGCCAGTTGAGTTCTTTGATGTGGAAGTCACTGCGTGCTAATGCTTCGCGCGGACCCACGATGACCTGGCGGTTTGGCGCATCGAGCTTCACCACATAAAGCGGTTCCGCAGAACCACTCACCAGTCCTTTACGCTGGCCGACCGTATAATGAATAATCCCCGCATGCGCGCCCAACACCCGGCCATCGAGATGCACAATCTCACCCGGCTCAGCGGCACCTGGGCGGAGTTTTTCGATGACTTTTGCGTAGCCACCGGTGGGCACGAAACAAATATCCTGACTATCGGGCTTCTCCGCCGTCGCGAGGCCGAACTTAGCCGCAAGCGCCCGCGTTTCCTCCTTACGCAACCCACCCAGCGGAAAGCGGAGGAAATCGAGCTGCTCCTGCGTCGTCGCGAAGAGGAAATAGCTTTGGTCTTTGTCAGGGTCCGCCCCGCGATGCAGTTCGGCGCGGCCGTTATTCATGACGCGTTGGACGTAATGGCCGGTGGCCATGCAATCCGCGCCGAGGTCGCGGGCGGTGCTAAGCAAATCCTTAAACTTCACCGATTGGTTACAGCGCACACATGGAATCGGCGTCGCGCCGGAGAGATACGTCTCGACGAAATCCTCCATCACCGCATCCTGGAACCGGCTTTCGTAATTGAGCACATAATGCGGAATGCCGAGTGAATCCGCCACCCGCCGCGCATCGTGAATATCCTGCCCGGCGCAGCACGCGCCCTTCTTCCCCACCATCGCCCCATGGTCGTAAAGCTGCAAGGTGATGCCGATCACCTCATAGCCCTGGCTATGCAGCAACGCCGCGACGACGGACGAATCCACCCCACCCGACATGGCAACCACCACGCGCGTCTGGCTCTCCGGCTTGTTAAATCCAAGGCTGTTCATGGCGGGCGGTATAGAGAATTTGACCAAGAACTGCAAGTTTTTGACTTTTTTACTTTTCACAGTCCATATATCTGTTATGTTTAGGTAGCTGGAAAGACTGCATTAAATAGGCAGCTTCTGCAGGCGTGAAAAGAGCACTTTTGGTCTCTCCATTCGGCGCAAATTGATCCTTTGATTATAAAAAGCCACAAATGAATGGAGTCGCAATATGCGCCGTCTACGTCGTCTTTTGCATTATTTTTCTTCAGCCGAATTTAAAAATCTTTTAGGCAACGTCTATATAGTAGTGAGAGTTGTCGAAGCGTTAAAAAACTGGGTGTGAATCTACTTCTCCACATTCCCCTTCACCCGCGCGGCTAAGCTGGCGTTGATGAACATGTCGAGGTCGCCATCGAGCACGGCTTGCGTGTTGCTGGTCTCCGCGCCCGTGCGCAGGTCCTTCACCATCTGATACGGGTGCAGCACGTAGCTGCGGATTTGGTGGCCCCAGGCGTTGTCGGTTTTTTGGGCGTTGAGAGTGTTGGTGGCGTCTTCGCGCAGCTGCAGTTCGCGCTCGTAGAGGCGGGCGCGGAGCATGTTCCAGGCCTCGGCGCGGTTCTGGTGCTGGCTGCGCTGGTTCTGGCAGGCGACGGTGATGCCGGTCGGGATATGCGTCAGCCGCACAGCGGATTCCACCTTGTTCACATTCTGCCCGCCCGCGCCGCTGCTGCGGAACGTATCTACCCGCACATCTTTTTCCTCGACGGTGATGTCGATATTTTCATCGACCACCGGATAAACCCACGCGCTCGCAAAGCTGGTGTGGCGGCGCGCGTTGGAATCGAACGGCGAAATGCGCACGAGGCGGTGGACGCCCGATTCCGTTTTCGCCCAACCATAGGCGTTGTGGCCGGACAGGCGGATGGTGGCGGATTTGATGCCTGCCTCCTCGCCTGCTTGCTCATCGATAATCTCGACCTTGAACCCGCGCCGCTCGCCCCAGCGCAGATACATGCGGAAGAGCATAAACGCCCAATCCTGCGACTCCGTGCCGCCCGCGCCGGGGTGGATTTCGATGAAGCAATCATTCGCATCCGCCTCGCCGGAGAGTAGCGCTTCGAGCTCCATTTGGCCGATTTCTTTGACCAGCGCCTCAAGCGCCCCTTGCGCTTCGCCGCGCATGGATTCTTCGTTTTCGCTCTCGGCGAGTTCGTGTAATTCCAGCGCATCCTTGAAGGCCGTATCAACACGGCGGAAGTTGGCGATGAGGTTCTCAACGCGGGTGCGCTCCCGCAAAATCTTCTGCGCTTCGGCCTGGTTATTCCACAACTCCGGATTTTCCGCCTGCGCGTTCAGCGCGGCTGCTTGTTTGACGAGATTGTCAAAGTCAAAGGCACCTCGCAAGCAGGGCCTGGGAGGCTTCGAACTGGTCTTTCAGGGTGATGATCTCGGCGCGCATGGTAGTCCTTTTAACTTCAATCTTTCATTTTGTCATTCCTGCGGAAGCAGGAATCCAGTGCCACACTTTTGTGCCGCGAAGAAGCTGGATCCCGGCCTCCGCTGGGATGACAAGTGAGGCATTATCGCCATTAGTCAATTAATACAACCCGCCCGTCCCCGTGCCTGCCCCACTATGCGGATCGAAACCCTGCGGATCGACCGGCCGTTGATAAGGCGCCATTTCACCGGCAGCGGGTGGGGTGAATTTTCCGGCTTCATCGGGTGCTAGGGCGGCGGGGTCAACCCCATTCATATCGTCCGGCGATGGGGTGGTGGAGACGGGTTTATCCTTCAGCTCCTCCGCCAGTTCGTTCGCGGGTTTGAAGATCGGGCCGCCGGTGAGGAAGGCTTCCAGAATCACATCTTTCCCGGTGGGTGCTTGGCCGGTGCTTGGGGCGGTGCCGGTATCCTCGGCATAGAGCGGTGCGCCGGTGAGGCGGTT
>JBGAJE010000173.1:0-3008 GCA_044225085.1 Rickettsiales bacterium
CAGTGAGGACGTCGTTTTTCTGGGCGTTGGTGTCTTCGTGGGCGATGTCGCGGATATGGAGAAGGATGTCGGCGTTCAGCACTTCCTCGAGCGTGGCGCGGAAGGCGGCGACGAGTTCGGTGGGCAGGTTGGAGATGAAGCCTACGGTATCGGATAGCAGGACGGATAGGCCCGAAGGTAGCGTGGCAGCGCGGATGGTGGGGTCGAGCGTGGCGAAGAGTTGGTCTTGTGCAATCACGTCTGATTTTGTGAGGCGATTGAAGAGGGTGGATTTGCCGGCGTTGGTGTAGCCGACGAGGGCGATGAGCGGATAGGGGACTTCGCGGCGGGTTGCCCGGTGCAGCTCGCGGGTGCGAACCACATTGGCGAGTTGGCGTTTGATTTTGATGATGCGTTCGCCGATCAATCGCCGGTCGAGCTCGATTTGCGATTCGCCGGGGCCGCCGAGGAAGCCGAAGCCGCCGCGCTGGCGCTCGAGGTGGGTCCAGCTACGTACCAGGCGGGATTTTTGGTAGGTGAGGGAGGCGAGTTCGACTTGCAGTTTGCCTTCTGCCGTGCGCGCGCGGGCGCCGAAGATTTCAAGAATCAGCGCGGTGCGGTCGATGACTTTGCAGCCGAAGGCAGTTTCCAAGTTGCGTTGTTGCACGGGGGTCAGCGCGCAATCGACGATCACGAGGTTGATCTCGTCGGCATCGATGAGGGTTTTTAACTCCTCCACCTTGCCTTTACCGATATAGGTCGCGGGCGTGACCTTCTGTAGGCGCACGACGGTGGCGTGGCGCACTTCCAGTGCGATGGCATGGGCGAGGCCGACGGCTTCTTCGAGCGCGGCATGCAGCGAACGTTCCGGGCGCGATTTGCCCGTGAGGGTGGGATGGATGACGAGCGTCGCCGTCAACGCTTAGGCGGTGGGAGCGGGTGCGTCCGATGCCGGTGCGTCGCCTTCATCTTCGCCTTTGTAGAGGCTGATGTTGGTGGACGGCACGATGGTCGCAATCGCATGCTTATAGACAAGCTGCACTTGCGGGCTACGACGCAGCACCACGCAGAAATTGTCGAAGCCGCTGATATTGCCTTGAAGCTTGACGCCGCTGGTGAGGAACACCGTGACGGGCACTTTTTCCTTGCGGAGGGTGTTCAGGAAAACATCCTGAATGTTTTGGTTTTTTTCGCTTGCCATTGGTTTCCTCTTACGGGTTTTTTGGTCGTTTTTATGGGATCCGGGCGGGCCCAAATCCCCCCACGTTTACTGATAAGCTCAGGCCAAAGCAAGCGATTTTGAGGCAGGCTGTGCCTGGCCAGCGCGGTTAAGGATTGAAAACGAGGGTTTCCCTAGGGTCCTGGGAGGTTGAGGGGCGAAATCTTAACGCAACTGTCACGAAAGTTAATGCGTTTTTAAGCTATGGTGGAGGCATGACTTGGATGTCACGGCGGTCCCGCGCAGCGCCCACCGAATTTACGAGTTTCTTCTGTGCGAGGAAAAGCTTGGGGTGTTGGAGTAATCCAACACCCATTTTTTTGCCTCGCGTGCGAAACTAGTGCATCATTTGCTGATTTTGCGAATTCATTTTCTCGGCTTGCTTCATATCCACTTTGCAATGTTCATACTCCGTGGTGCCGGGTTTATAGTTGAGATTCTGGCAATCGGTGGCAGCTTGCTGCGATTCGCAAGCAGCGAGGGCGAGCAGACATGAGGCGAGAAGAAGGGTGGTTTTCATGGTCATCTCCATATTGGGTTACGTGCATCGATAGCACCCGAGATGACATAAAATGACGATGGGAATAGGTGTGCGAACGTATCAAGACACGCTAATGGTTAAGCAGCGTCGGCCTCGGCAGCGAGGGTGGCTTCAACCTTCGGTGCCTCATTGGTGGCGTTGCGCTCCCACGCCAACATTTCGATATTACCGGCGCCTTTTAAGTCTTCGCCTACGCTGGTGAGCGCGGCGGCATTTGCCAAAAACGCTGCATCGACAAATACCTTCGCCTCCGTCACTGGCGTTTTGATGGAGCGTTTTGCGTCCGACTTTATTTTGCGCACTTGTTCGAGGATGGCGACGGTGGTTTCACCCATCGCGACGGCATTTTCATCGGCGAGGTAGTTGGCAGCCTTCGGCCACGTGCCTTTCGCGTGCAGGGAGCCTTTGGCGGCGTAGTGGTCGGCGAAGATGTGGGCGTAGAGTTCTTCCGTCACGTGCGGGCAGAAGGGGGCGTAGAGTTTGAGGATGCCATCCAGCACATAATAGAGCGTCCGTACGGCGGATTGTTGGGCGGCGGGGCTGGTGGTGCCATCCTCATTATAGACGCGTTTTTTGATGAGCTCTAAATAATTGTCGCAGAAATCGGCCCAGAAGAATTGGTTGGTGGCGTCGAGCGCGTCGGCATATTCGTAGCGGGTGAAAGCATCGGTTGCTTTGGCGACGGTTTGGCCGAGGCGGGTGAGAATCCAGCGGTCGAGCACTTCGGTGATGGCGCTATCGGTCGCGGCCGTGGTGGGTGCGGTGTCGAGTTTGCTCAGGTGGATCGCTGCGAATTGTGTTGCATTCCAAAGTTTTCCGACGAGTTTTTTACCTATTTTGAGAAGATCGGGCGAGAAGGCTGTATCCATCCCCAGGCGCGAGGTGGCGGCCCAGTAGCGCACCGCATCCGTGCCGCGTTCTTCGATGAGGGCAACGGGCGTCACCACGTTGCCTTTGGATTTTGACATCTTCGATTTATCCTCAGCCAGGCACCAGCCGGATATCATCAAATTTTTCCAGGGAATTGAGTTGCTATGGAGGCAGGATTTAACCAACGTATAGAAAGCCCAGGTGCGAATTATCTCATGCGCCTGCGGGCGGAGATCGGCGGGATAGAGCTTCGCATAGCGATCCTTATCCGCTGCATCTGCTGGGTGGATTCCATGGGCGGATAGCTGCGGGCTGATGGAGCTGGTGGCCCAGGTGTCCATGACGTCGTAATCTGGTCTTACTTCAGCATAATCATCTTTTTTGAAAATAATTCGACCA
>JBGAJE010000174.1:0-3004 GCA_044225085.1 Rickettsiales bacterium
CTATAACAGAGAATTAAACGGTGCGCGAGTTGGGATCGCGGGTAGCCACATTGATGGTCGTGTTCACCGCATCCTGCGATGCGAGCGCTAACCCTTGCAGCGAGGGAAGCTGTTGCGTGAGTGCCAGCTGTTGAATCACTAATGCATCCACGCATTTGGTGAAGCCTTCGCAGGCATCGAGTGCGACTTGGGGGAGGCCGTCGCTTAACCTAGCCATGCATGACCTCCTGCTCGTGGTCGAGTTTATCGAGAAAATCAATCGCGCGGGCTTGGGATTCCAGCGTCGGCAGGCTGAGGGCGACGAGTTCTTTCGCTTGTTTCACTTTGCGCATGTTTACGCCGCAGGAAGCCAAGTGGCCACGGTTGCTCGACATGCGCGGATCGGCCAAAAGGGCTTTCGCATATTCCACATCCCGGTGCTGATTAAGGGCAGCGGTTAGTTCGATGACCGCCTTGGCGGCGATATCCGGTGCATAAAACTGTTGTTCGACTAGCTGCATATGGCCTTTTGACGTAAAAACTGCTTACTACCAGTTCAGATTACCTAAACTTTATTAAGATTGTGTTACTTGCTGATGCGTCCTGCCCAACAATTTTCACCTGCACTCGCTTATGATGCCCTTGCCTGGCAGGCGGATATGGGGGTGGACTTATGTGTGGAAGAGCTTCCGCAGACCATTCATGGTGAGCCAAAGCCGCCTCGGCCCTCCGTTTCAACCAATTCTGAGTCATTTGAGGCTAGGGAATCCATCGTACCAACGGCTTTTGAGATGCGTAAGGCAGCCCCAGCCCCCTCGTCTTCTGCGGTGGCGGAGGCCGTGGCGGAAGCCCGAGCACTGGCAAATGCGGCTGGTACGCTCGCAGACCTGGAATTAGCTGTACGTTCATTTAATGGCTGCGCATTGAAGAAGACGGCGACGAATACGGTTTTTGCTCAAGGGATTGCCACATCCTCCGTCATGTTTATTGGCGAGGCGCCGGGGGCGGATGAGGACCGGCAAGGGGTCCCCTTCTGTGGCGCCAGTGGACAATTATTGGACCTAATGCTCGGCTATATTGGGCTCAAACGGTCGGAAAACTTCTATATTACCAATACGTTATTCTGGCGGCCGCCGGGGAATCGTCAGCCGACGGAACAAGAACTCGAGATTTGCCGCCCGTTTGTGGAAAAACATATCGCACTTATTAATCCCAAAATTTTAGTGCTCGTGGGGGGTACGGCAACGAAATCGGTGCTGAATGAGACACGGGGTATCACCCGCCTGCGGGGACAGGTGTTTGAGTATAAAAATATCTATATAGAACAGCCTATTAAGGTGCATGTGATTTATCATCCTTCCTACCTACTTCGTCAGCCGCTGGCGAAGAAGCTATGCTGGGCCGATTTACTGGCCTTAAAAGATGCATTAAAGCCATAAGGATAACGAGTATTAATAATATAAATTGACCTTGGCTAAAATAACCGTAAGATGTATTTAAATGACGCCCTTTCTACTTGCTGGGGGTCGGAATCGGGACTAAATCCCAGGCCCACCCTGACGTAACGACCAAAGGACACGAATGAAAGCTAGACTAAAACATCACCTGCAGCAAATACGGCTGCACCTCATGGCCCCCACGGATGCGTGGCGTTGGATGATGGTGTTTATGGTGGCCTTCCTCTCCTCCACCGCGATGCTGCCGCAGCACCATGCTGAGCGTTCGGCCGTGGTGGCGCAGATTGTCGCGCCGCTGAGTGATCCTTATTCGCTGTCGGATGAAGACACGGCGCTCTACCGCGCGATTTATGCGGCACAGGACAATGGTGATTACACGAATGCCGATGCGCTGATGGCGCAGCTTTCAAATACCCAACTTGTCGGCCATGTGCTGGCGGCGCGCTACCTTGATGCACATTATAATACGAGTAAGGCAGAGCTGCGTGAGTGGCTCGCGAATTATGCTGACCACCCCGAGGCGGCGCGGATTGCGCGGCTGGCGATGCGTCAGGGGCTGGATGTGAATGTCGCCTCGAATGATGAGCCGCTCAAGGGCGAAGGCTATACGGACCATCTCGGCCGTACGGGGATGCCGGATACATGGTATCGCGGGTTGCGTCTCTGGCGCGAGGGGAACTTTGCCGCGGCGCAGCCGGTTTTCCGCCAGGTTGGAGATAATGATTCGCTGACGGATTGGCAGCGGGCGGCGGGCTATTACTGGGCCTATCGCAGTGCGAGCCGGACGGATGACCGCCGCGGTGCGCAAAAGCAGTTAGCGAATGCCGCACAATACCCGACGACGTTTTATGGGTTGATGGCGTCGCACCAGCTTGGCATGCCGGCCCTGACGGCTGAGGCACCTGATGTAAACCATCACTTGCGGGAAGACCCGCGGGCAGCACGGGCAGCGATGCTGGCAAGTATTGGCCGTAGTGACGATGCGGAAGCCGAGTTGCGCCATCTTTATAGCAATATCAGCCGCAGCCAGCGGCCGGGGATTGTAACGCTCGCGAGCGAAATGGGGCTTGCGAACCTGCAAGTGCGCCTGGCGCGGATGCCGCAGCTTTCGAATGAAGAGTCGCTGTTCGCGAATTACCCAATGCCGCGCTTCATGGTGGATGCGCAGAATGTGATGGACCCGGCCTTGCTGCTCGCCATCGCACGAAATGAATCAAGCTTCCGCGATGATGTCACCAGCGGTGGTGGTGCGGTGGGCATGATGCAGATGCTGCCTTCAACCGCCCGCGCGGTGGAACGCCGGGTGGATGGGTTGGCGCTTGCTAGCGCGGATGGGGATATCACCCCGATCAGCGACCGGTTGAACGACCCGGCGGTGAGCATTCGTTACGGTGCGCATTATCTGAAGCTGCTGACTGCGGAACCGGCGATCGGCAATAACTTGGTACGGATGTTGGCGGGCTATAACGCCGGCCCTGGCGCCGTGGCCGGTTGGCAATCGGCCGCGAATAAGGTGGAAGACCCATTGCTTTATATCGAGTCGATCCCCTACCCTGAGACACATAACT
>JBGAJE010000007.1:0-24059 GCA_044225085.1 Rickettsiales bacterium
CACGGCAATGAGCATAAAGGCTATGGCGAACCGTTCTTGGTCAGAACCGACAAAGGCAAAAACGAACCAGTGCTCGTCAACACGCGCACCGGCGATTTAAAAGTACCCGAAGGGTTTGTTGCCACAAATCCTGAGAATCAACAAACCGTACTGCGCGCCACCGCTGCACAAGCGGAAACGCTGAAAATGATTCCTGGCCGCGAACTCTTTTTGCGCCCAGGCTCGCGCCCCGCGCCGAATGAGGCGCCGCCCGTACCCAGAATGCTTCCTGGCTGGCAAGCCGATGGTCGCGAAGACAACAGCGCCGGTCAAAATGTGCTTAACGAGAAAGGCGTCGGCATGGCGCGGCGGCTTAGCGGCGGTGGCGATGCCGTGCCTGTTAATTACGGAGAACTCATCCAAGCCGCGATTAAGAATAATGGCGTCATCTCTGCCAACGGCGGTAATGCCGCCAGCGATATCGGCAGAACCCTTCAAGATGCTGGTGTTATCAAACCCGGTGCCAAAAGCGAAGTCGAAGCCTTGGCACTCGGCACACTCGCCCTGCAAGCTGGCCCGCGCGTTGGTATCAACGACAACGGCTTCAATAACGAAGCCGGCGGTGGCGGCGATAAAGGTGGCAAGGGCGGCGGAATCGGCGCACCGCGCTAAATCTAGCAATAGCCTATCGCCGCGCTTTAAAAAAATCCGTTAGCAAGGCAGCACATTCGGCTTCCATCACGCCACCAATCACTTCCGGCGCATGATGGCACGTCGGCTGTGTAAACACGCGCGCGCCATGCTCCACGCCCCCACCTTTAGGGTCATAAGCCCCAAACACGACCTTGCGGATTTTTGCTAGCGACGCCGCCTGCGCACACATCGCACAAGGCTCTAGCGTGACATAAAGCGTACAGTCTTCGAGATATTTACTCCCACGCGCACGCGTCGCCGCCTGAATTGCCAATAACTCCGCATGCGCCGTCGCATCATGCCGCGCTTCCACTTCATTATGCGCAGAGGAAAGCACAACGCCATCACTCGCTACCACCGATGCTGCAATCGGCACCTCACCACATGCCGCCGCACGTGATGCCAGTGTTATTAAATCAGATAGAGCCTGTGCCATCGTCAAACCGGTTGATGAAAGGCGAACATATCAAAAATAAAAAATTGTCACAGGATCTTCACACAAAAGTTTTTTCTTATGGCGACAATCGCCCGATCTATTGCTTATGTAAGGATGGATCATGCGGAAATTAAAACCACAGCCGACGATCTATGGCGATACCGTCATTCGACCCGACGCCGATAAGCGCTCTATTGCCCTTAGACAGAAAAATTTAAGCCTCCAGTTCCGCGGCGCCATCGTTGAAGCCGCACAAAAACATGGTCTTAACTATCAACTTGCTACGGAATTCAGCACAACACTTGAACCAGGCAACAGCAAACAGTCCCCATTTATTCGAGTCGGCTACCACACGCACCCGACCGAAGGGAAAGATGCTTTTATGACGGCGCTATTTGATACACTCAGCGCCTATAGAGCAGCGAATCCCTCCCCGATCACCCTCACGGAAGAAATTAGCAATGACCATTGCACTATAGTGCTTCGCGGAAGCAACCAACCCGGTGCAACCTTCGATCAGCTATTTAAGCAATGGCAAGAGGCCGTTTTTGAACCACTCGGCATAACGCAAGAATTCGATTATTCGCCGCACACACAATTCACCCACCGTTGCCTAAGTGGCGTGTCATTGCCAAAACCTGAAACCCAGATTGCAGCACTAAACGCGCTACCAGTAGGCGCGTTGCGCCCCCGGCATTATCTTCATGTTTTGGATGGTGGAAGAACTACCGCTTACGAAACGCCTCAAGCGACACCACTTTCTCGTCGTTAGCGGCAGTCGTCTCTTCGGAAGGCGATTCTTCTTCAAAACTCGCCATTGGCGGTTTTTCCTGGCCCGTGCGGCCTGTCGCCGGACACGCCACGGGTTCTTCTTTTTCACCCGCACCGCCCGAAGACGTAGCGCCCGTCGGCCGCTTGCCATGAAACTGCAGACCAAACTTGATGCTGGGATCCGCAAACGCCGTCAGCGCATCGAACGGCACCACGAGTTTTTCGGGAATGTTATTAAAACTCAGCATAATCGAAAATTGCTTGTCAGTAATTTTCAAATCCCAAAACTGATGCTGCACCACAATCGTAATTTCTTCCGGATAGCGCGACTTGAGTTGCGGCGAAATGCTGACACCGGGATAATTCGTTTGAAACGAAATGAAGAAATGATGTTCACCCGGCAATCCAAACTTATCGATATGGATGAGCGCCTCGCGCACGACACCACGCATCGCCGAGTCGATCATACCAGGATAATCTATCATTTCGTTGGTCATACTTACCATTTAGCCATTTTACGCACAAAGTGCCACTTAAATAAAACTACAGCGCTCTGCTGGGCCGCCCCAAAGAGCGCTGCTTCGATATAACCGCTTGAAAGTACACTGAGCGAAGCGAAGGACTTTCAAGCGCAAAACGTGGGGGGATTCTGTTGCCCGGCTCCCCCCGGGCCGCGTTTACGAGCTAGCGCTCGTCAAGCTACACTAAGCAGCGAGACGGGCGGCTACGACGTTGTTGTCGTTAGCTGCAACGAGCGCAAAATTGTCGTTTGCACTTAGTTGAATGATCCGATCAGGGGAGATCACCCCCGGCAAAAACGAAGTCTTTATTGCGGTTGTCGATGCTAATTCGGCCCCGCCAAAATTCGCTAATTCATTCAATGCTTTGCGAATTTAGGTGGAGCCGCCGGGTTCTGCCCCCGGGTCCAATCCGACTATTCCACGTCGCGTTTATCACCATAGTCCCTTGCGGAACAAAGCTAATATACGCCCAAATCCCAGCAATTGCAAGGCCACCCCGTCCAATCCCTAAAAGCCAACCTTATCCCCGCGTAGCCCGTCAGGGCGAGCCTTTAGGCAGGGGTCAGCAACGCGCAGCGAGCGTAGGGGGCTAAGGCCCCCCTCAATCACAAAATTTTCATGCAACTGTCATCAAACTGTCATGTTCTTTTGGTACATTCGATAGTGAAGAGGCATTTATTTATGGCGAACAAAACGGTCAATACGACATTCAGCCTAAACGGCAGCAATTACGACATAAGCAATATGGAGTTAGCGCCAGGTTTAGAGCTATATAAGGCCTTGGCCACCCTGCCTGGCAACCGCCAACAAGAAGCCGACCAAATTGCCAGAGTAATCGTTACCTATGCCGGCATTGCACAAATCGCAGAAGCAAAGCATCTGAATCCTACCGATCTAGCGCGCCAATGGATTAGCGCGGGCGCCAATAGCGCAGCTGCAAAATCAGCGCGCGCGAAGCTACCGCAGATTCAGCAAGAAGCCATGGGCCAGGTCGATCAATTACTGACCTCCCTGGACATCACCCCACAATCATTCATCGGCATGGTGCCCGGCGGCTCAACCCTGGCTGCGGCATCGAACGTTGCCATGGGCGCCGCTACCGTAGGTGGGTTTGTCGCCGATGTTGTCGACGCGGGAGTCGATGGCGCCATCAACACCGGCGGACGGATGTGGGATCTTTTAGTCACCATGAAGTCAGAGGGCTGGAAAAAAATCACCAACTTAAGCAGCAAAGGAACACCGCTTGAGAACGCCAAAGTATATGGCGCCGCATTGGTAGCCCTGCGCTACAATGCCGAGCAAGCGCGACACAACAAGCCGCTATTTCACCTCAACCCGCTTGACGACATACATTCCCAATTTGGCTCGAATCCCATCGAATACGGTATCGCCGGCACACAGTGGGGCTATCAATGGATCGTCCAAAACATCCCCGGCGCGGAATATGTGATTGCTGCCTTTCACTGGCTCACTACCTGGAGTGATAACAAGCCGGAATGGGAACATTTCCTCTCCGAAGCCCGTAATGAGATCGCCGAAGCGCGGCAAAAAACGCCTGCAAACCTCGCAGGCTTTATGACGTTCGCCGATAATCAGATGCGCAGCAAAGAAGGTGAGCAGATCAGACCAACGCTCATCGCCGCCAAAGAAATCGCTGGCATTAGCACCACGAATGGTTCTGCCACGGTGGTAACCGCTCAGAATACAGTCCATTATAACGATAAGCAAAATAACACCCATGAGCTTAAGGGCGGCGTCGGCGGCACCGATACAATTATCTCAACGCCACCATCGCGCATCGCAGAGGCCGCCCGCGCCGTAGTCGGCGACGGACCAGTTCCTGTACAAGCGGTACGCGTCGGATTTGGCGGCCTCTCGATCTTCACTGTCGCCAATAACCTCGGCAAAGGCTTGGTGCGCGGGCTCACTTCAGCAATTGATGTCGATGCAGCCGCTAGCCCCATGCTAACGAGAGTCGTAAGCTGGGCAAAAACCCCGGTCATGGGCATGACAATAAATGGCGTCAATGCTGCAGAAAAACTCGGCAAATGGCGGTTTCTTGCTAACATCCCGGGCACCGCATCACTCATTGCAGGAAATGTCACGGGTCAAGCCATCACCTGGACAAGCCAGGGCGTCAGCGGGGCAACCATCGGCGCAAGCGAAGGAGTGGGCATCGCCGCTGCTGCTAGTGAGATCCCTGCGCTCGGCAACGTTGGAACCTTTACACGCTGGATCGGCAGTGCGCTGCCCAAAGTTGCCGGTATTGCCACCCCCGTGGTCACGAGCGTGCAAACGCTAGAAAATATTGGCCAGGGCAAAACTGGAGATGCCTGGATTCATGGTGGCGAGACAGCAGCATTAATCGCCACCGCTGCTAGATTTGGTGCCGCCCGCTCCGTACCGTATGCTTCACCCATCATCAACGGCGGTGAATTTGCCGTTGCCGCGGTGAATGGCGACAAGCGCGGCATGGTCACCTCCGGCTCAAACCTCGCCTCCATTGGCGCATTCACGGGAGGCGGCTTTTTGGTGGGAGGGCCCCCAGGTGCATTTGGCGGTCTCATCGTGGGTGGTATCAGCACACTCGTCGTCGGCCCCATCTCAGGTGCGATTTATGACGCAGGTGGCATAGAAGGCGCTCTCGTCCCCGGCATGGATAAAGTCACACCCGTCGATCGCAAGCTTGAAACACCGCAGCAGCTTGAGTTCTACACTGCCACATTCGATAAACTCGACAAAATGTTCAGAACCAATAGCTATCCTAAGTCGATGAGCGAGCCACTCAAAGCACTCGTTGCCGCACACAAGACTATGATGGATGCGAACATCGAAGCAGAATCGCTAGATGGAAAATCACCACAGCGAGCCGTGTTGGAAGCAAAAGTGGATCAGAAAGGCCGAGCGCTTAATGATCTCTATAAAAAATACCTCGGGCAAGATCCATCCGTCTTACAACAAGTCCGTGCGGAACTGGGCATCCCTGATCCTACTGTCAAAGCCAAGCCTGCCAAAGAGGAGCCAGCTACCCCAGCCGAAAAACCATCGGCACAAAACGAATCTCCTGCTGCACCCAAAACAGCATCCCTTGGCCTCTCGGATGCTGCCCTACTCGCTGCCACGGATGGTGTCATCGGCCAAGCACGTCTCTCCATAGCGCAAGCCGCACCGCTAAAACTCACTGACGGCAAACTGGCCGGCATCGCGTTCCAAAACGTGAGCAATGTCAATCTCGGTGCACTGAATGCGGATGATGCTAGCACCATCGTCGCGGATGCGGCGGAAGTGACACGACGTCAACGCGTTGCCGCCGGCGCCAACGTTTAAGCCTAAGCCCTAATTTCGTCCGCGCCCTTGGCCTTTGCCCTGCGCCGCGGCCATCGCATTCTCAACAAACCGCCCTGCCAGGTTTAACCCCGCACCGGCTAGCCGCTTCACGGTTTCTTTCGCATCCTCATAGACCGCAAGCTGCCCCGTTGCGTAACTCAAATGCGCCTGGTCGAGCGCCTTTTTCTCTGCCGCGAGCCCCTTCTCAATTTGTGCCAACATCGCGAGCGCCTCTTGCTTCTCCCGCGCCGAAAGCTGCTTGCGTGCAAGCATCGCCTGCATTCGCTCGCGCAAATCGTCGCGCTCGACATGCATCAATTCATTCACCGCTTGCGCCGCACTCATTTTACCCATCACCAGCTGCGTAATAATTTGCTCAATGAGGCCGAGATCGCTGACCGACCCATCAATCATATCGCTGCGCGCCTGAAAATTCCGATCCGACACTTCCGCAAACAACGCCGCAAAAAATACCGTATAATCGCGGTAAAGCGTAATGATTTCGCTGCGCACCGCCTGCGGTGGCATTTTGGGAATGCTCGCCCCACTCTCGCCCGCGCGCACGATTTGCGTCGAGGCCGATTTCTCCGTCGCGCGGTTGATGTAACCCAATGGCCGATCACCAATCGCGCGCAACTGGCCCAAATCATACGCCAAATGCTCAACTGACAAGCGGCTATGTTTCTCATACATATCCGCACTGCCCGAGGTCAGCGCCCGCACCGCATCGTGAAAATGCTCAATGCGCGCGCGCATGTCGCCCTCATGCAGGCGAATGCCCCATTCGGTCTCAATCGGCAGCAACTGCGCATATTTCGCGCCCATTAGCTCGATAATCGCCGCTTGCTCACTCGCCTCAAATCCCATACGGACTCCTTCATGCCAAGCGCTATCACACAAAATCGAACGCCTCAAGGCGCAGCCTTGTATATCCATTGGCCCTTCTGCAAAAAAAAATGCCCCTATTGCGATTTCAACTCCCACGTGCGTGATGGGGTCGACCACGCTGCCTGGCGCACCGCCTTATTGCGCGAAATGGGATACTGGCACGCCCGCGCCCCCCATTTTCGCATCGAGAGCATCTTCTTCGGCGGCGGTACCCCGTCGCTGATGGAGCCTCAAACCGTAGCTGCGATCATTGCCGAAGCAGACCGGCTTTGGGGCCTTAGCGCTAATGGCGAAATCACCTTAGAGGCCAACCCTACATCGGTCGAAGCCACCAATTTCCATGCACTACGCGATGCGGGCGTCAACCGCGTTTCCCTCGGTGTGCAATCGTTGCGCCCTGCATCCCTCTCCTTCCTCGGTCGCGAACATTCGGTGAGCGAAGCGCTTGATGCCGTCCATCTCGCCGCCGATATTTTTCCGCGCTATTCCTTCGATCTCATCTATGCCCTCCCTAACCAAACCCTCGCGGGGTGGGAAACTGAACTACGCGAAGCCCTCACCCATGCACGTGGCCATCTGTCGCTCTACCAACTCACGATCGAAGAAAATACCGCCTTCCACCATGCCTACCATGTCGGTAAGTCCTTCCAACTGCCCGAAGATAGCCTCGCTGCCGAAATGTATGGCCTCACGCAACAAATGATGGAGGACGCAGGCCTACCCGCTTACGAAATTTCCAACCACGCTGTTCCTGGGCAAGAAAGCCGCCACAACCTCGCCTATTGGCGCAGCGATTCCTATATTGGCATCGGCCCCGGCGCGCACGGGCGAGTAGATATCGAGGACACACGCTATGCTACTCGTAACCTTAAATCTCCCGAACGTTGGCTGGAATCGGTGCAGCGCCTTGGCCATGGGCTAGAGGAAGAAACACCCCTCACCACCGCCGAACGCGCGGAAGAAAAAATTCTGATGGGACTGCGGCTTTGTAAAGAGGGCTTCGACCGCACGCGATTAAACGCAGATGAAGTCACCTACCTCGATCAACTCTGGAAAAACGGGCGCGTCGAACGGCTTGTCACACAAGGCTTTCTCGAAGCTTCCCCACAACGCCTACGCGCGACCGCAAAAGGGCTTCCCGTTTTAAACACTGTGATTCAGCAATTGCTCGCTTAAAATCCAAAATGCACTGCTATCGCGCGTAGCCTTCCATGGCGAGCCTTTAGGCAGGGGTCAGTAAAGCGCAGCGAGCGTAGGGGACTAAGGTCCTCTTCAATCAACTAACTACTGCCCATCAAAATGTTCCGGCGCGGGAGACACGACTTTCAACGTCCCCGTATTGACCTGCATGATCGCCAGTCCCCGCTGCACCTGACCGTTTTTGCGCAGGCGGAAAATACCGTTCGCGGGGCCGACAAATCCGGCATCATTGGTCAGCGATGCATCATCAAACGCCCGGCCGGAGGTGGCAAGCGTCACCGCCAACGCCACCGCATCATACGCCAAGCTCGCAATGCGCGGCGGGGTATAATGATAAGTCGACTGGAACCGCTGCTGGAATTGATCCGTCATCTGCGGTGGGCTTGAAGCAAACCATGCGCCCTCGAGATTCACGCGATGCAGTAGCGCATCATCATCCCAAATCCCGGTACCGAGAAATTGCACATTCGCCGGCGTCACCCCGCGTGTGGCAAGCGCACGAATAATCGTATCAAGCGCTGGCCCACCCTCAGGAATCAAAAGCGCGTCGAAGGTAGGTTTGCCCTCAACCGGCACCAGGGTCGCAAGCGCCGTATCAATACCCACACCTTGCGGCGCATACTTCGCTTCGACCGTCACATTCACTCCGGCATTTTTTAGCACATCATGCGTGCTAGTAAGCACCGTTTCACCCAGTACCGAATTGGGCACCAGCACGGCTAAATGCGTTTTATTCGTCAGCAGTGCATAACTAACGATGCGCGCCGTCTGTTCTTGCGGCGAGAAACCGAAGAGATAAGTGCCATCCCCCGCCCGCGCGAGATTGTTGGAGAAGCTCAACACCGGCACATGCCGCTCAGCCGCAATCGGTGCAATCGCCTCCGTTGCATCCGAGAATACCGGGCCGATAATCATTTCTACCCCCGCATCAAGCGCCGCATGGACCGCCGCGACAGCCTGCTCCGGCGTATCGCCCGTATCTTTTGGCAACAACTCCACCCGCACCGATTGCTGGTTGGGCGATAGCCGCGCATATTTGTCGAAAAGTGAAATCGCCGCCGCATCCTGCAACGCCCGCCCAAGATCGGCATTACGGCCAGTGATTGGCAGCAACAGCCCCACTTTCACCGTTTTTTGTACTGTTATCGGTCGATAGGTCGATACCGCATGCACATCGAAATTTGCCCCGTCCGGCGCAAGCGGCCGCGAAATATTCGGTGAACGCTGCAAGGTGCCTGCCCGTGCTGTACCGGCTATGACCCATGTGATAAGCACCACTCCAAGCATCCACATCACGCTACTAAGGTTCAAAAATCGATGCCGATGCATGAGAAGCCTCTTTACGTTATTGCCGGTATCACTAGGGTACGCCCATGAACCATACCAACTCATCCACAAAAAGCCAACCGCGTGGGGAATTATTTCTCGTCGCCACGCCGATTGGCAATTTGAAAGACATCACTCTGCGTGCACTCGAGGTGCTCAAATCCGTCGATCGCATCGCCTGCGAAGACACTCGCACCAGCCGCGTACTGCTCAACCACTACGGCATCAAAGCCCCGCTCACTGCCTACCACGCCCACAATGAAGCCGCTGCCAGTGACAACCTCATCGCCGAACTTGTAGGCGACGCCACCATCGCGCTCATTTCCGACGCCGGCACCCCACTACTTTCCGACCCTGGCGCGCGCCTAGTACAGTCGGCGATCGCAGCGGGCATTCGTGTCACCCCTATCCCCGGCGCAAGCGCATTGCTTTCCGCCCTCACCATCGCAGGCTTGCCCGCCGATCAATTTTTCTACGCCGGATTTCTCCCAACCAAAACGAGCGCGCGCAAAGCCGTGCTTGCTCAGCTCGCCTCCATCCAAGCCACCCTCGTATTTTACGAAGCTCCTCACCGATTAATCGATAGCCTCGATGAACTCGCCACGATGCTCGGCCCGCGCGAGGCCGCCGTCGCCCGTGAACTCACTAAGCTCCATGAAGAATGCCAACGCGGATCGCTCCAGGACCTACACACTTATTATGAACAACACCCGCCCCGCGGCGAATGCGTCATTCTCGTCGCTGGCGCCCCCGCCGCCGACGCCATGGACGATACCGCCCTCGATGATGCCCTCCAGGAGGCACTCAAAACCATGCGTGTGAAAGAAGCCGTCGCCACAGTTGCGAAAAATTCCGGACGTGCCAAAAGTGATGTCTATGCTCGCGCCCTCGCCCTCAAAAACGCGTAATACTCGCCGTGCCCGCTATCGCCGCGGCGTGCTCGCGGAATATTGGGCGCTCACTCGCCTGATGCTCAAAGGCTATCGCTTCCTCGCCAAACGCTACAAAACACCCGTGGGGGAAATCGACCTCGTCATGCGCCGTGGTAACATCCTGGTTTTTGTCGAGGTCAAGGCCCGCCGCACCAAGTCGGAAGCGGCAGTCGCGATACATATAAAAAACCAAAAACGCATCATGCATGCGGCACGATATTTTCTTGCCGCCAACCCGGCTTATACCAAATATCAGGTTCGATTCGACGTTTGCCTCGTGACATGGTATAGACTTCCCCATCACATCCCCCATGCGTTTGAATCACGCACTTAACATCGGAGTTTCTATGCGTCGTCTATTGCTGCTTCTTTCTCTGCCACTGATGCTCAATGGCTGTATTGCCGCCCTCGTTGCTGGCGGTACGGAAACCGGCGTCTCCCTCGCCGAAGATCGCTCTCTCGGCCGCAAGTTTGATGACAACGTAATCTATAGCGACATCACCAATCAATTTATCCAAGCCGATGCTGCGAAACTCCTCGCACATGTGAGCTTCAACATCCGCTACGGTCGCGTGATGTTGACTGGTACCGTTGAAAAACAAGCCGACGCTGAACGCGCCGTTGCCATCACCTGGAAAGCCAAAGGCGTGCAAGAAGTCATCAACGAGCTCGTAATTAACTCGGACAGCAGCTTCTTCGATACAGCGAATGATTCTCTCATCAAGCGCAACCTCGAGAGCCGTCTACTCCTCACCAAAAACGTCTGGGTCATTAATTATTCCATGGATGTGCAAGGTGGCACCGCCTACCTTATCGGGCGCGTAAAGGATCAGGCGGAACTCGACCGTGTACTCAATGTGGCGCGCAGCACGAAGGGCGTGAAAAAAGTTGTAAGCCACCTGCAAATCAACCCGGATAGCCAATACCCAACCCAGGCCCCCAATAGCTCTAACCGTAGCGGGGCCACCGGTAGCTATGGCGGCGCGTCGATGGTGAATACATCGCCAGCCTATAATAGCTCGTCAAGTAGCAGCACTTCTGAAGGGGTTGATGCGCCGGGTTCCGTCAGTAGTGGCGATCTTCCTCCACCTTCCTCGCACTAACCGCGCATGAAAATCGCGGTGCAAATGGATCACCCGTCGCGGCTCAATCCGCCGACGGATACGAGCTTCATGCTGATCGAAGAAGCCCAAGCGCGCGGCTATCAAACCTATTTCTATGAAGCGCCACAACTCAGCTGGCGCGCGGGCGATATCGTCGCCCCATTGGTGCCAATTACGTTCGACGCAAAAGCATCCCCCGTCTGGTCCCTCGGCGAAACCAAACGCACCTCCCTGCGCGAAATGGATGTGGTGCTGATGCGCCAGGACCCGCCGTTCGACATGAGCTACATCACCGCCACGCATTTGCTGCAGCAATTAGCGCCGGATGTGCGTGTGCTCAACAACCCCGAAGGCGTCCGCAATGCGCCGGAGAAACTCTCCATCCTCCCCTTTGCACAATACATGCCGCCCACCCTCATCAGCCGCAATGCCACTGAAATTCACGCCTTCGCCGCCGAACATGAGGCCATCGTCGCCAAACCGCTCTATGGTTATGGGGGGCGCAGCGTGTTCAAACTCGCGAAAGGCGACAGCAACATCGAAACCCTCATCGAACATTGGTCGGAAGCGAGCAAAGAGCCGCTGATGTGGCAACAATTCCGCCCTGAAGTCGCGAACGCCGACAAGCGCGTGCTGTTCATCAACGGCGAAGTCGCCAGCGTCTTCGGCCGCACCCCCGGCGAAAACTCCATCCGCGCCAACATGCGCGTCGGCGGCACGCCGGTGAAAGCCGAACTCAACGCCCGCCAGCAGGAAATTTGCAGTGCGCTAACCCCCTTCCTCAAAGCCCAAGGCCTTATGCTCGCCGGCATCGACCTCATCGGCGATTATCTCACCGAAATCAACGTCACCTCACCGACAGGCTTGCGTGCCGCACAATGGCTCTACAGCATCAACTTAGCAGTGAAGTTTTGGGACGTCGTAGAAAACCAGTAATTAGGGAGTTATTAGTGCCAATTTATGTAAGGGTTCTCATTTTTGCTTTCGGTCTAGTTTTTATGCTTGGCTCTCTGCGCGCCCTCATTCGAGGGTTTAAATCCGGGGAAATGAAAGTGTTTTGGGACGTAACAAACAATGGACGTTTTGAAGTTATAAAACGCGAAAATATGCCGTTTCTTTTTTGGATCTACGCATTCGGCAATATTATCGGGGCTGTCACAGGCTTGAGTTTGATGGTTGGTGGCATCACGGGTGTTTATCTACAGCAATAAAACACTAGATTCGCACCAGATGCCGCACTGCACAAGCGTTTTTGCTTGGCCTTTCCAGCGCAAGGGCTATAGGGAGCGGGAGTGACACTTGTCTGGAAAGCGCCATGGCCCCCAACTATACTTCTCTACATAAACAATTGATCGCAGCCATCGTCGCCGCTCAGCCCAAACCAGCCAAAGCCGCCCGCTCAGTTTTCATCGAAAGTTTCTACGCCTCCTCTACCGTCGCTGATCTCAAAGCCCTCGACCCCAAACGCGCCGCCGAGATTGCCATCGCCTGCGACGCATTCTTCACCACCCGCAAAGGCAAAGGCCCAAAAATCGCTATCACGCAAGCACGTGTAAAAGAGCGTGGCCGCAGCGTCACCCGTACGCAAATCATGGCACTGAACGACGACATGCCTTTCCTCGTCGATTCACTTTCGGCGTTGTTCACCTCGCTCGGTCTCACCATCCACCTCATTCTCCATCCCGTGCTGGCCGCAAGCCGCGACGCCAAAGGCGTGCTGAAAACCCGTGCCGCCTCGGCCAGCTTTGAATCACTCATCTATATTGAGCTCTCTCCGCTCCCTGCCGCGCTCGATGTAAAACTTCTCACCGAAAAAATCCTCACTACGCTCGCCCACGTCGCCACCGCCGTTGCGGATTGGGAGGAAATGCAGGGCCACGCCCTCGTGCTCGCCAAAACCTTCAGCGGCCAACCGGCGGGTGCAAGCAAAACCCAAACGCAGGAAATCCGTGATCTGCTACTCTGGCTCACCGACAACCACTTCGTCTTCCTCGGCTTCGCCGATTACCGCGTCAAAGGCACAACACTGACGCTCGACAACAAAACTGCGCTGGGCGTTTACCGCCTGCCAAGCGACGCTACGATTACTCCGATTGAACGCAGCAACGCCCCCACCACCAGCGACGCGATGAGCGTGCTCAAAGCCTCCGAATTCTCACGCGTCCACCGCCATGTACCGATGGACTTGATCGTACTTCGCCGCTTCGATGCGCGTGGTAAATTCGTTGGCGAAACGCGGATGCTCGGCCTCTTCACCTCCACCGTCTATTACCGCGAAACGCAAAACATCCCCTTCTTGCGCCACAAATCAGCGAACATCATTCGCCGCGCAGGGTTCCAGCCGACCGGCCATTCCGGCAAAACGCTGAAAACCGTCCTCGAATTTCTCCCGCGCGATGAGCTGTTCCAAATGGATGAGGAACGCCTCTTCCAAACCGTCATGGGCATTTTACCGCTGGAATCGCAGCCCCAAGTAAAACTCTTCGCCCGCATCGACCCATTTGAGCGCTTTGTCAGCGCGATGGTTTACGTGCCACGCGAACGTTATTCTTCGAATTTACGTGAAGAAATCAGCCGCATGTTGGAACGTGCCTATGGCGGCCATTTCTCGACCTTCTACACCCAAGTCACCGATTCCCCACTCGCTCGCGTTCACTTGCTGATCGAAACCACGCCTGGCAAAATTCCCGAAGTCGATGAAGCCGCACTCGAACAGCAAATCGCCGCCCGCGCCAACCTCTGGTCGGATGCGTTGCGTGACGCGGCAACCACCCAATTCGGCGATGAAGGTGAGGCCATCGCCCAAACCTTCGCCAGCGCCTTCCCGCTCGCCTACATCAACAGCAACAGCGCGCAATCAGCCGTGCATGATATCGCCCGCATCCTCGAATGTTTAAATGGCGACGGCCTCGCGCTTGAGCTCTTCCGGGCCGATGGCGCAGCGGCAGACGAGCTGCACCTCAAATGTTTCACCCGCGATTTGCATTCTGAACTTTCCGCTATCATTCCCAGCCTCGAGCATATGGGCTGCACCGTCATCGACGCGACGCCTTACATCATTACCCCTCATGCGCCCCTCGCCCCCGTACTGCTGCGAAACTTCACCCTACGCGTGAAGGGAGCAGAGACGCTCAACCTCAACGAACATAAAGCCCGCATCGAAGCCGCCATCCACCAAGTGTGGCGCGGCCTCACCGATAATGATTTGCTCAATGCACTCGTCTTCTCCGCCGGCCTCAGCGCGCGCGATGTCGAAATTCTGCGCGCCTATAGCCGCTATCTGCAGCAGCTCGATTTCCCCTACAGCCAAAGCCTCATCGCTACCGCGCTCGGCAACCACGCGCCGCTCGCCGCGAAGCTCGTAGCGCTGTTCCACGCCCGCTTCGATCCCGCCGCCAAAAGCCGCGAGACCGCAAGCGCCGCCATCATCAATGCCATCGAAGCCGCGCTTGAATCCGTCAGCAATCTCGGTGAAGACCGCATCATCCGCCGCTTTATGGCGTTGATGCTCGCCACCCTACGCACCAACTTCTACCAGCGCCAGGCGGATGGTGCGCCCAAGCCCTATCTCTCCCTCAAATTCCGCTCCGCCGACGTGCCGGAAATGCCGCTGCCCGTGCCATATGCCGAGATTTTCGTCACCGCGATGCGCATGGAAGGCATCCATTTGCGCGGCGGCCCCGTCGCCCGCGGCGGCCTGCGCTGGTCCGACCGGCCGGAAGATTTCCGCACTGAAGTATTGGGCCTGATGAAAACCCAAATGGTGAAAAACGCTGTCATCGTCCCCGTCGGCTCCAAGGGCGGCTTCATTCTGCGCAAGCCACCCACGGAGCGCGAAGCATTCCAGGCCGAGGGCGTCGCCTGCTACCAAACCTTCCTGCGCGGCTTGCTCGACCTCACCGATAACATCGTGAACAAAAAAATCGTGCCCCCGTCGCAGACAGTGCGTTATGATAATGACGACCCCTACCTCGTCGTCGCCGCCGACAAAGGCACCGCAAGCTTCTCCGACATCGCGAATGGCATCTCCGCCGAATATAACTTCTGGCTTTCCGACGCCTTCGCCTCCGGCGGCTCGGTCGGCTACGACCACAAGGAAATGGCCATCACCGCCCGTGGCGGCTGGGTCAGCGTCGTCCGCCACTTCCGCGAAATGGGCCGCGACATCGCGCGTGAAACCTTCACCGCTATCGGCATCGGCGACATGTCCGGCGACGTGTTCGGCAACGGTGTGCTGCTGTCGGACAAAATGCAGCTCGTCGCCGCCTTCAACCACCGCCATATTTTCCTAGACCCTGCACCGGATGCTGCAGCCAGTTTCAAAGAGCGCGAACGCCTCTTCCACCTGCCGCGCTCGGGCTGGAACGACTATAATACCAAGCTCATCAGCAAAGGCGGCGGCATCTTCGAGCGCAGCGCCAAATCCATCGCACTGACGCCAGAAGTACGCGCAGCGCTGGGCACCGATGCAACCAAAGCAACGCCTGACGAGCTCATCAAAATCATCCTCCGCGCGCCCGTCGATCTCCTCTGGAACGGCGGCATCGGCACTTATGTGAAGGCCACCACCGAAACGCACGATCAGGTTGGCGACCGCGCCAACAATGCGCTGCGTGTCGATGGCCGCGAGCTGCGCTGCAAAATCGTCGGCGAAGGCGGCAACCTTGGCTTCACCCAACGCGGCCGCATTGAATATGCGCGGCAAACAGGTGGGCGCATTAACACCGACGCGATCGACAATTCCGGCGGCGTCGATTGCTCCGACCATGAAGTGAATATCAAGATTGCCCTCGGCGCTAGTGTGGCGGCTAAACGCATCAGCGTAAAACAACGCGACGCGCTGCTGAAGAAAATGACCGACGATGTCGCGAACTTAGTGCTCATCGACAACCGCCTGCAAACCCAAGCCATCTCCATCGCCCAGATGCAGGGCACCGCGCTGCTCGAGCCTGCTTCGCAACTCATGATACAGCTCGAAGCACATAAATTCCTCCACCGCGGCGTCGAAGCGCTGCCGGATGCGAAACAACTCGCCGAGCTGCGCACCGCCAAGCAAGGTCTCACTCGGCCAGAAATCGCCGTGCTTTTGGCCTACGCGAAAATGGATTTCTTCCGCGAGCTCGCGACATCCGACCTGCTCGACGCTCCGTATTTCGAGGCCGACCTGCTGCGCTATTTCCCCAAAGCCATGGCGAAAGACTTCGCCGCCGACATTCGTAGCCACCGCCTGCGCCGCGAGATCGTGGCGACGATGATCACCAACTCCATCGTCAACCGCACCGGTTTCTCCTTCGCCCATAGCATGATGCGCGCGACGAGCCTACCCGCGGGCGACATCGCTCAAGCCTATATCGCCACCCGCGACGCCTTCGGCCTGCGCGAGATCTGGGCCGCGATCGAAGCGCTCGACGGCCATGCCAGCGCCACATTGCAATCGCAGCTTTTCGCCAGCGTGAACCTCTTTATCGAACATAGCTGCCGCTGGTTCCTGCATCATGTGCCGCAACCCATGTCGCTCGATGCAGTGCACGCAACCTATGCCGCAGGCATCCGCGAGCTCGAGACCCAAGCCGATGCGTTGATGACCAACACCCTACGCAAAGCAAACCATAAAATGATCGAAGAGCTCGTCGCCCAAAACGTGCCAGAACCGCTCGCCCGTCGCATCGCAACACTCGAAATCATGGCAAGCGCTTGCGACATTATCGACATCGCCCGCACGGGCAAACTCCCACTCGCCACCACCGGCAAAATCTATTTCGAGCTCGGCGCCGTACTGCGCCTCGGCTGGCTACGCCGTAGCACACGCGAACTCGCGGCCGAGGATTACTGGCAACAACTCGCCGTCAAATCCCTCGTCACTGAGCTTTACCAGGCCCAGCGCCGCCTCAGCCTCGAGATCCTCGCCCGCCATGCCAAAAAACGCGCCGAAGCCGTCGCCGAGTGGGAAAAAGAACAGGCCAGTATCCTCGCCCGCTACCACCATTTCATCCAGGAACTGCGCACCCAACCGCATCTCGACTACCCAATGCTGATCGTCGCCCTGCGGCAGGTGCAGGGGATCGGTTCGCTCTAATAAAGGGTTGGAATTAGGCATTATTTCCGCTAACCTCCCTGCATGGTCGCCGTCTACATCATCATCCTTTGCCTCTCCACCTTGTTCGCCGCCTATGCACCGTTGCTCCTTAGTGCGCGGCTGGGGAGCATCATCGGGCGAGAAACAGCGCTCATTTCTGCCGGGGTGATGGCGGCAATCGCGGCGATTGCGTTTATGGTCGTCGTTGCCGTGCCGGCGATGGTGCTGGTGGGCGCGCTGCTATTGCTGGGGCTTGCTGCCTGGCAAACCCATCGCGGACTACCACCGATGACGTACGCTGGCGGGGTGCTCATCGCCGTACTGCTCGGCTGCGCCACGCTGCACCTGCCAGCCATCACCCATGTGCCCCCTGCTGCTTTGATTGTAGCCAGCATCCTTGGCTGGTATGTCCTCAGCGCCACCGCTAAACTGGCCCCAGAACCTCTGCCAGGCGGCACACTCGCCATCCTGTTCGGGACCCTACCGCTGCTCGCCGCCCCCTTCTTCGGTGCCCCCTCGAGTATTGCACTTGATAGCGCCCTTATCCTCTCTGCCCTGCTGGGAGCATTACTGACAAACCTGCCAGAACCCCGTTTAGGCGCCGCTCGCGCGCCGTTTGCCTATCTTTTAGCCTGGCTCATACTTCAAGCCGCCTTGCATGGCGCCTGGGCCCCAGCAGCCATCAGCACCCTTGCATGGTGCGGCGCGATAGCTTATGGAACCCAGGCAAGGCGCGGCTAAGCTCTCCCTCCGTGCCTGCGAGGCCCCATGCGTTCATTACTACGTAAATTACCGCCGCTGAATTTTCTTGCCGTGCTTCACGACATGATCATGGCTGCCTTCAGCTTTTTTCTGGCGCTTTATCTGCGCCTGGGTAACCGCGTCTTCACCTATACCGAGGATTACCTCATCGACGGCGTGCTGACATTCATTGTCATTCTGCTCATCGTTCAGCTTTATTATCGCGCTTACCGTCACGTATGGCGTTTCACATCCCTGTCCGATCTCATCGTCATCGTCAAATCCGGCACGATTGCGGTGATGTTGTTTTACCTCATCATGTTCGGCTTCACCCGGCTCGACCGCATGCCGCGCGCGACACCATATATCCACTGGATGACCTTGATGCTCTGCCTCATGGCCGGGCGCGTCTTCTGGCGCCTCGTCAACGACCGCGTCCTTATCGACCGCATCATGGGTAAATACAGCAAACGTATCCCCGTGCTGCTCATCGGCGCGACGCCGCAAGCCGAACTCTTCATTCGCGAATCCACGCGTAGTGCGGATTTTCCCTATCACGTCGTCGGCATCATCGATAACGACGAACGCCAACACGGCCGCGAAATTCATCATATCCGTATTTATGGTAGTGTGGCCGAGTTGAAAGACGTGCTGCGCAAACTCGAACGCCATAACCGCACACCCAAGCGCCTCATCCTTGCTGACCCGGCGGTGGATAGAGCGGCCTTCGAGTCCATCCTCGCCATCGCCCAGCCCCATCAAATTACGCTGAGTCGCCTACCAAGCCTCACGGAACTCAAAGCCGGCGATCGCCTACATGACATCCGCCCCGTCGCGGTTGAAGACATCCTAGGCCGCGCGCAAGCAACACTCGACCGCCCCGCCATGCGCACCTTCGTGCAAGGCAAGCGCGTGCTCATCACCGGCGCAGGCGGCTCCATCGGCAGCGAGCTGGTGCGCCAAGTCGCCGCCCTTCAACCTGCTGCCGTGCTGCTCTACGAACAATCCGAATACCAGCTCTACCTTATCGACCACGAGCTGAAAGAAATCGCCCCCAGCCTCACCCGCCACGCCGTTATCGGCGACGTGCGTGACAACGATCATTTGCTGCGCACCTTCGCCGAGTTCAAACCCGAAGTCGTCTTTCACGCCGCGGCCATCAAACATGTGCCGCTTGCCGAAGATAATCCTGAACAAGCCGTCCTCACCAACATCCTAGGCTCCAAACAAGTGGCCGATGCCTGCGTCGCCCACAACGTCGCCGCCATGGTACAAATCTCCACCGACAAAGCGGTGAACCCAACCAGCGTCATGGGCGCCACCAAACGTGCTGCCGAAATTTACTGCCAAATGCTGGCGCAAGACGGCGCATCGACGCAATTCATCACCGTGCGTTTTGGCAATGTGCTGAACTCCGCGGGCTCCGTCGTTCCACTCTTCCAAAAACAAATCGCCCGCGGCGGCCCCGTCACCGTCACCCACAAAGACATGGTGCGCTATTTCATGAGCATTAGCGAGGCCGTGCAACTCGTGCTGCAGGCCGCCGTGCTCGGCAACAAATCCGGCGACAGCGCCCCGATTTTCGTGCTCGATATGGGCGAGCCCGTGCGCATCGAAGAACTCGCCTGCCAAATGATCCGCCTCGCGGGCCTCAAGCCCTACGAAGACATCCCCATCACTTTCACCGGTCTTCGCCCCGGCGAAAAACTGTTCGAGGAACTGTTCCACGACGCCGAAAATATGCTCCCCACCGCCCACGCCGCCATCCACCTCGCCCGTGCCCGCAGCCATGACCGCGTGGCAACGCTCGGCGCCATTACCAACGTTATTCAAAGCGCACGCGCAGGTGAAAAGAACAGCATCCCATCCCTCATCAAACGCATCGTGCCCGAATACCAACCCAACCTGAATGCGACCCCATGATCAAACGCGCCCTCATCTCCGTCTCCGATAAAAACGGCCTGATCCCCTTCGCACGGTTCCTCGTTGCGCAAGGCGTCGAGCTCCTCTCCACCGGCGGCACCGCAAAATTGCTTAAGGAAAAAAACATTCCCGTGCGCGATGTCAGCGAAGTTACCAACTTCCCAGAAATGATGGATGGCCGCGTAAAAACCCTCCACCCGCTCGTGCATGGCGGCTTACTTGCCCGCCGCGACGATAAAGAACATATGAACGCCGCAAAGGCCCACAATATCGGCATGATCGACCTACTCGTCGTCAATCTCTACCCCTTCGAAACCACCCTCAATAGCACCACCGATTACGACACACTTGTCGAAAATATCGACATCGGCGGTCCCGCGATGATCCGCGCTGCCGCAAAAAACCATGAAAGTGTCACGGTGATTGTCGACACCGCCGACTATGAAATCGTTCAACAATCCATGCAACAAAACGCTGGTGCCGTGCCCGAACAGCAACGCAAACAATTCGCCGCCAAAGCCTTCGCCCGCACCGCGGCCTATGACACACTCATCAGCAGCTGGCTCACCGGTGCCACCGGCGAAACGCCATGGCCCGCCTACCTACTCGATGCCAAACTCGCCACCACACTCCGTTACGGCGAAAACCCCCATCAAGCCGCGGCGCTCTATCAGCGCCTCGACGCCAAAGGCGGCCTCGCCAACGCCACGCAGCTGCAAGGCAAAGAACTCAGCTACAACAACCTGGCCGATGCCGAAGCCGCCTGGCAAATCGCCTCCGGCACCGACGCGCCCACCGCCGTGCTCATCAAACACGCCAACCCTTGCGGTGTCGCAACGGATGATAATCTCATCACCGCCTTCACCCGCGCCCTGGCGAGTGATCCCGTCAGCGCCTTCGGCGGCATCCTCGCCATCAACGGCGTGGTCGATGCGGGCCTAGTGTCCGCCATCGGCAGCCTATTCCTCGAAGTCATCATCGCCCATGATTTCAGCGCCGATGCCCGTACCGCTTTGGCTGCGAAAAAGAACCTCCGCCTCCTCACCGTCCAACCCGAAAAACATGCATCGCCCCTCGCCGGTTGGATGATCCAAGCCATCAGCGGCGGCTACCTCGTGCAGCAGCAAGATCACGGATCATCACCCGCCAACGCATGGAAACCCGCCACCGGCAATACCATCAGCGATGCCCAAATGCGCGACGCCGCACTCGCCTGGCACGTCGTGAAATACGTCAAATCCAACGCCATCGTGCTCGTCAAAAACGGTGCCACCATCGGCGTCGGTGCCGGCCAAATGAGCCGGGTGGATTCGGTGCGCATCGCCATCGAAAAAGCAAAGCAGCACGGCCACGATCCGCGCGGTGCAGTCCTCGCTTCCGACGCCTTCTTCCCCTTCGCGGATAATGTAGAACTCGCCGCCGCCGCGGGCATCAGCCTAGTCATTCAACCCGGCGGCTCCATGCGCGACCAGGAAGTCATCGACGCCGCCAACAAACACGGCATTGCCATGCTCTTCACCGGCATCCGCCACTTCCGACATTAAATAAAACGTTTTGTCATTCCCGCGAAAGCGGGAATCTCCTTATCCTAGACACACGCTCCCCGCGTTCGCAGGAACGACAAAAGGCAGCCTACTGCATCTCCGCAGCGCACTGCATAGCCGACTTTTTCTTTTTCTGCCGATGTTTTGCTTCTTGTGCGGCACCGCTCAACAATTTCGCAAACAGCGCCTTGTTGGCAATGCATTGCTCGAGCGGTGTCAGTTCCTCAAATGAAATTGGATGATTCATGCAAACCCTCCCTCATTGGTAAGCACAGAATAACACATCGAGTATAAAGAAAGTATGAACGTTATGTGACAGGGCTGTGGATAACTGGGACCTACTTCTCTTCTCCCCACTTCTCTTTTTCCTCACTTCCTAATGCGCGATAGCGCCGGTGAGCAGAGTGGGCCGAATGCTAGGAGCGCTTGCCCTTTTTGGGAACCGCAGCGTAGCAGCGCTACGTGAGGATTCACGAAAAGGGACGCGGCGACGCAGTCGGTCCGCTCTGCTCACCGTCTGCCAAACAACTTTTCGACATCGGATTTCGCAAGCGACACATACGTCGGCCGCCCATGGTTACACTGCCCGCTAAACGGCGTCGCCTCCATCTGCCGCAGCAACGCATTCATCTCCACGATCGACAATCGCCGCCCCGCACGCACCGAACCATGGCACGCCATCGTGCTTAGAATCGATTCCAACCGATCCGCAAGCGCAAGCCCATCCTCATACAAACTCAAATCATCCGCGAGGTCCCGCACCAGCCCCGCGACATCCGCATCGCCCAAAATCGCCGGCACTTCACGCACCAATACGGTCGTATCGCCGAAGCCTTCCAGTGCGAGACCGAGCGTCGCCCATTCATCGATGCGCGCAAGAATCCGCGCTGCCTGCGCATCCGTCAGCTCCACCACTTCCGGCAACAGCAACATCTGCCGCGCGACACCGCGATCCTGCATTTCGGCTTTAAACTTCTCATACATAATCCGCTCATGCGCCGCATGCTGATCAACGACCACAAGCCCCTCACGCGTCTGCGCGACGATGTACGTATTGTGAAGCTGCGCCACTGCTGCGCCTAAAGGAAAGTCATTACTCGGTGCCTGCACTTCAGACCGCGTCAGCGTAGCCACTTCCCCCGCGCCCTCACTACGATGCTGCGGCGGTAAATAATCACGCCCCCATAGCAATGCGCGCGGTGTCGAAAATCCCCCAACCGGCGCCGCATATGGGTTTTCTACAGTTTCATTCGCTGCCGTCCGAATCCCGAACCCTTCCGCCGTAAACGCTGCCAGCGCCTGATCCGCTACCGTGGTGGATGCACGCTGCGCCGTCGTCCCAATTGCCGTTCTGAGCGCACTCAAAATCAACCCGCGCACCAGCTGGCTATCGCGAAACCGTACTTCCGCCTTCGCCGGGTGCACATTCACATCCACCATCTCCGTCGGCACATCGAGAAACAGCACCGCCACCGGATGGCGATCGCGCGCCAGATAATCCTGATACGCCGCGCGAATCACTTCAGCAACAATCACCGGTCCCGCACCGCCGCCGGTTCACAAACACGTCAGACGCCTGCGAGATGTCGAGCGATGAAACGTCGGCAACCCCGCAAACCCGCTGATGCGAATCCCCTCGCGCGTGGCATCCACCAACGCCGTATTCGCCGCAAACCCCGTACCCAGAATCTTCTCCAGCCGCTGCGGCGCCGCACTCACCCAATCCTGCGTCAACGCCGGGAAATCCCGCACCATCCGCCCGTCATGGCTCAGGCGAAAGCGAATATCGGGGTGCGCCATCGCAAGCCGTTCGATAATATCCACCGCATTCGTAATTTCCGTGCGTGAAGTCTTCAAAAACTTCAACCGCGCCGGAATTGCATAAAACAAATCGCGGACTTCAACGAGTGTTCCCTCACTCATCGATGCCGGCTCCACCGCACTCACTTCGCCGCCTTCGACCCGTAATGTAAATGCATCCGCCGATCCACGCTTGCGACTAGTAATCGCCAGCCGCGCCACCGAGCCAATCGATGGCAACGCTTCGCCACGAAAACCCATGAAACGAATGGCGAGCAAATCATCATCCGGCAGTTTCGATGTCGCATGGCGCTCCACCGCCAGCGGCAACTCCTCCGCGCTCATCCCGCGCCCGTTATCACGCACGCGAATCAGCGCCACACCACCTTGCTCCAGCGCGATATCGATATCATTCGCCCCCGCATCAATCGCGTTTTCGACAAGCTCTTTCACCACCGAGGCCGGTCGCTCAATCACCTCCCCCGCCGCGATCTGGTTGACGAGCGTCGGCGGCAAACGGCGAATCACCGTACTCACGTCGCCCCCTTGGCAAGTGCCCCACGCGTCAGGCGTTTGCCCTCTTCCACCGCGGGTTGGGAATAGGGATCTACTTCGAGCAAAATCGCCACCAGCAACGTCTCGAGCATTTGCCGTACAAACCATGATGCCATATTGGCAGGCGTCAATGCGCCCCTTGCGACGCGCAATGGTACACCTGCTTGCGCAAGCGTAGTAGCCGTCGCCTCCGACGTCGCGCGCATCACATCACCCATGCAATGGCCCGTGAGATAAGAGAGAC
>JBGAJE010000008.1:0-23790 GCA_044225085.1 Rickettsiales bacterium
TGGAAACGGCAATGAAAGTATCAGCCATAGTCCGCCAGGTCGGCGGCGCACATACGGAAATGTGGCCGGTGACTACTTGGAAAGAACATGCTCGCCTGATGCGCGATGTCGCCGAGTGCATGGACGCGTCAGTGGCAGCATAGCCGGCCTTACCGCTGCAATGAAGACTTGCCGCTTGATGTGTGGGATCACTGCCGCCGCACGCGCAGGGTGTTTTTCGCGAGGCGCTCAATTATGCCTGGGAGCACGCTTATGGGGATAGTGGCTTAATTGCGATCAACAGTCTTTCGGCGACACAATTCGGCAGTATTCGCGCAGCGGGGTATAGCTACATCCCCATCGCCCCCACTTCCTACTTGACGTCGCGACCATTTTCACGCATTTTGATTTTTGTAACAAGAATCAAAGCGAGGATCTTATGGTACGCGGTGGCAAACGGGTGGGGGCGGGCAGGCCCAAAGGCGGTGCTTATGGCGAGGCGACGGAGAGCATCCGCGTGCCTGCAAGCATGGTGCAAGAAATCAAACAATTCGCCAAAACGCGCGGGTTAAAGCTCCCGCTTTTCAGCGGCCGCGTGCAAGCAGGCTACCCCATGCCGGCGGACGAAGAGGTTGAGGACCATATCGATCTGAATAACTACCTCGTGCACAAACCCGAGGATACGTTTCTTGTCCGCGCCGCAGGCGACTCGATGATCGATGCCGGCATCAAAGACGGCACTTTGCTCGTCGTGGACCGCAAAATGCGCCCCGCAAATGGCAAAATCGTCGTCGCTGCGATTGATGGGCAGGTGACGGTCAAATACCTCATCATCAAAAAGAACAAACAGTTCCTCATGCCTGCCAACCCGGCCTATCACGAAATCCCAATCGATTCGGAAACCGGCGCTACGATTTGGGGCGTGGTCACTAGCTCCATCCAGTTGCATTAGCACATACGCAATACCCATAAGGGTTAACAACCGGTGTTGGATTAGCGAACGCTAATCCAACACTGTCATAAAACTGTAAAGCTTCTCGCCATCAACATGCGCTACAAACGCAGCATGACTGACGATAGCAAGACACCATTACTCCCATCCCAACATGCGATTACGCGTAACTTGGCAATCCGCATGTTAGCGCAACAGTACCCGCACGCCGCTGGCAGTGAAGCCAGGCTGACCTCCATCGAAGGCGCGCGCACCATCGCCCTATCGAAAGTGTTGGCGCGATTCGTGGAGAAGCCGATTGCAGCCTAGTCGCCGATTTTGTAGCGCATATGGCGCAGCTCCATCAATTGGCAGGACTGGCAGAGCGCGACCAATTGCTGCGCACGGAACCCTCAGCCGTAACGCGTCTACTGCTTCGAACCGATGATCAAGACCGCACGTTCCGGCGCTTTAAAAATATGCAGGACGCACTTGATGCCATCGCCGCATCCACATTTGAAATGACGTTAACGGGGCACCCCACCAACACCAACAGTGTAGAGTCGATGCAGCTACAACGGATGCTGGGCATTGCATTGCGCAGTGGCGATGACGCGGCCATCGATAACGCGCTCCAAAAATTTGCTGCAACGCCTGTTCTCCCCATGCGTGATGGCGTCGCGACGCCACTCAATGTCCAGCAAGAAACACAGGCGATCCTTTACGCACTCGGCAATATATACGAGGACTTGCCCGAAACCTATCACGCGTTCGATCAAGATTTAACGGCACATTACGATGCGGCCTACACCCCCAAGGATTTAAAGCTCAATATCGTGGTGCACTCCTGGGGGTCCTCCGGCGATAAGGACGGAAATAAAAAGGTCAATGGCGACACGACGCTTTATGCTGTTGCGCAACATAAACATGAAATACTGCGCCGTTATGCCGAAGACATGCAAGGCATTCAGGGTATGGAAGCGGCACAACAAGCGCTTCAACAAGCGGCAACCGATGCCGGAGAAATTGCCCAAGCGATCGACAAAATACTGGAAGATAAAAACGCGGGTTTCTTAACAGCGGAGCAATTCGAATCGTTTTCGGCGGAATTGAAACAAGCCACCGATTCGCTCGATTTAGGCGCGATGATGACTGCGTTGGAGCATCATCTCGAAACCGATCAAACAGATAAAAAAGCCCTAAATTTGCTGCGCCGCATGCGCACGTTCGGGCTCAGCTTTGGTCATATCGAATATCGCGAAACGTCGGAAGAATATACGCGCATCGTGAATCTCCTCATTCCGCATTATGAAGCATTGAAGGAAGAAGAAAAATGTGCGCAACTTTCTGCACTCATCGAAAATCCACCGTTGCTAGCTAGCCGTATGGCAGCACTACGCGAAGCATTGAAGGATGCACCTGGTAAGTCTTACATCGCAAAACCAGATGACCAAGAAGATGCACCGCAGAATATTTATCCCATTGCTTATCAGACCATGCGACGAATGGAACTCGCCCGCGATTTCCCTGAAACATTCCAAAACAACGTGCTGGCGGAATGCGGGGGCACAAGCAATATGTTGGAAGCCCTATTATTGCAACATGCCGTGGCGCGAGATGGCAAGCGCGCCATGCTGGGAGTCGTGCCGCTATTCGAAGAACACGCTACCCTGAAAGAGGCCCCCGCCATTATTCAACGTGCCCTAGAAACGCCGACATATCAGGCGCATTTGCACGCCCTTGCTGACGCGCACGGTAAGGGGCTAGCGCAGCAAGTACAACTCGCCCATAGCGACAATGCCAAACGTGCAGGCATGCCTGCCGCCCGTGCGTTAGTTGATAAGGCGCACGAAGAAATCCAAGCCGCCATCACGGTATTTAATCAAACTGCGGCATCACCCGTCGCGTTGCAATTTTATGAAGGCGGCAGCCAATCCGACCCCTACCGTGGCGGCGCGCGATCCATCTCCGCAGCGATCAATCAATATGGTCTGCATCGCTTTAGCAAAATGACCTACCAAGGTATCGACTTACTAAATTATCTCAATCTGCCCTTTGCCAGTGAGCGATTGTTCACGCGCAACATTGCTAACAACGCACTTAAATTGCGGGAAGAACCACGCGGCCAAATACGTCCATTTTCAACAGAGGACCGCCGTGTTATCGCGGCGTTCGACAACGTAAAAGAAGATTACCTACGGTTATTCGAGGATGGACAATTTCGTGATTTTCTCAATAAACTGGGCTATGCAAACCATGTGTATGGCAATTTTACGTCGCGTGCGGGTGCCCGCACTGGCAGTGAAGAGCTAAAAGATATAAATCGCACCCGCGCGATTGGGTTAAGCGAAACCATGCAGCATGCGGGCCTCATCCCTACCTTTATCGGGGCTAGCCGCGCGCCACTGCAATTAAGCAGATATTTCCCCGATACTAGCCCAAGCGCACGTCGAGCGCTCTATCAACGCTCACCGGTATTCCGCGATATTATCGATCGGATGCTTTATGGTTTGGCGCGTACGGACCTAGACCTGGTCGAGGCAACCAGCGGCAATCACCTCCTCGTGCAGGCAATGCGAGACGAATACACCAGCGCGTTCACTTTGTGTATGGAAACCTATACCGGCAAGTCGGCATCTGAATTATTAGGTGGGCGCGATCCCAAAACAGTTGCACAAGCGCGGATGCGCCAAGTAGTGGTGGATGCCGTCTACCCGCATACGAAAGAGATTTATGAAGATCAAAATCGTCTGCTCAGCATAGCAAATAACATCCAAGGCTGGATTAAAGCCGCACCAGGTAAAGCGGAAAGTGCCGAGAAATATATGGCGCATTTGGTGCACAACATGAAGGACGCCGCCTTGCTCGGCCGGATGCCATTGATTGACGACCCAAGTTATGCGAGACTTTATTGCACCCGCCATGGCATTCAACGCCCTTATGTCAATGATAACGCGGCAACCAAGTCCAGCATCAGAGCAGCGTAAACAGAAAAACAAACAAGAGGCGCTAGCTTCAGTGACGCAACCCAGACCTATTGCTGTAGCTGAAAACTCAACCCGCAATTCCGCGCTTCGCCCCCGTTGAATGTGACGGAATATTGTTGGGTAGCTCCAGCCGTGTTGCCATTGTCATAGCATGTCGTGGCCGATGCAGGTGTCGCTGATGTATTGCACGCCCCCGTGCCCGCAGTATTACAGGCGCCGCCCGGATTAGGCCCAGGCCCGCCAGCCCATCGCGGATTACCCGCCGCACCGCCCCAATTTTGATACTTCGCGACCACACTGCCGGTTTGCGGTAATCCGTCATCAATCTTACTGTCCATGTTGTAAGCCTGTACGGGGCTAATACCAGGGAACACATTCGCCGCGACATAAAGCGCCCCATTTAGATCGTTGTAACTAACGGTCGAAAGGCCAAGATAATTCGTCGATCCCAGCGAATAGCTATAAAGATATAACCCGTTAAGCTTAGCGGGCGGTAGGATGGTGGCCGGCTGACAGCATACGGGATAGGCCGCATCCGTTGCCGTATTGAAATTACCGCCGATCAACCCACTATTGGTTGATAGATCTTCCCAAAAAAATGCGTTTTCTCCCGAGCTGGTTTGCGGTGAAACAGCTCCCAAAGAATAGGCAAATCCCTGCAGAATTCCATCACCATTTCCACGTCCTGCCGCCCCTGTACGGGTAGGCGCGGCAGTAAAACCCATTGCGGTGACGGTCGACGCTTTGATGTCCCCCGGCAATGCGCCATCGAATTGTGTCTGAAATGCTCCGACGGCTGTTTTAATCTGGTTGATCTGCGACAACTGCGAGCGAACTTTCGCCGCATTAATGACATCCTGGCCCGCCAATACACCACCCACCAGCAATGCGATAATCGTCAGCACAATCGCCATTTCCACTAGCGTAAACGCTGTGCGACTGGGGTGACATTGCATTTGTGCCTTCGTGCCGGTTAACCGCTGCATGAACGACCCCTCTCGCCACCCTCGATGATTTCAGCAATTCTAATCAAGGTGGCGAAAGAAATCAAGAAAAACAATCGATTGTGGCCCTATGCAGCATCTTTTCTCATCTGCCGGGCGGTCTGCGATGGCTTTTCGGAAGTCCGTTGCTGCAGCGCATTCAGTACCCCCGCCATATGCCGCGGCAAATCGCCTGGCTGGCGCGCGGTAATGAACTGCCCATCTTCCACCAACGCCTCATTCACAAACCTGGCGCCAGATTTTTCAATTTCGGATTGAATCTCAGGCCATGCAGCAATATCTCTTCCGCGCAACAAATCAGCCGTTGCCAACACCTGCGGCCCATGACAGATCGCCGCAATCGGCTTGCCGCTAGCTGCGAATTGCTTGACGAAATTGACCGCGTCCGCGTTATCGCGCAGTACCGTCGGTGCTTTGCCACCAGGAATATAAAGTAACGCATAATCACTCGGATTGGCGTCCTTCAACGCCTTGGTTTTCTTAAGGCCAAGTCCATGCTTCGCTTCGAATCCCTTACCCTCCAATGTAATTACATCTACTACATATCCTTCTTCCGTGAGCCGATAGAAAGGATAGAAAAACTCCAAATCTTCTGTCTTGTTATCGGTCAGGATCGCGATTCTCTCCGGACGCAGTAGCCGCGCAGGAATAGGAGCGGGCGCATAATGATCAGACGTCGACGATGTGCCAAAAAAGTTCATAACAACCTCCTTCATGGGTGAAGCTGCAGAGAACGCCTGCCTAGCTAAATTCTCTATGTGACAAATGCTTTCCGGGCGTTATAACCCAATTCATGGCCCTCTCCATTTCCGTTTTGCGCAACCGCAGCTTCCGCTTACTTATGGTAACGCGCATTTGTGCGATGTTTGCGCTACAAGCCCAAGCGGTGATTGTCGGCTGGCAGGTTTATACAATCACCCATGATCCCTTCATGCTTGGCCTCGTTGGTCTCGCGGAAGCAGTGCCCGCCATTATTTTTGCCCTCTTTGCAGGACATCTTGTCGATGTACATCGACCCTTCATCATCTACCTTTCTTGCCTCGGCGCCTTAACCGTCAACACCTTCGTCCTCGTCCTCTTCGCCGGCGGCATCATTCCCGTGCAAGATGCGCATATATTACGCTTCATTTTCGCCGGTGTGTTTTTCTCAGGCCTCGCCCGCAGCTTTATTATGCCCGCTTCCTTCTCGTTGCTCGCGCAAATTGTGCCGCGTTCGGAGATTCCTGCCGCTTCCGCTTGGCTCTCGAGTGGTTTTCAAGTGGCCGCCATCGTCGGTCCCGCCGTCACCGGTTTGATTTATGGTGGCTATGGCAGTGCCGTTGCGTGGTATATCCCTGTGATCTTTATGACCGTTGCTTTCATCATGATCGGCGGTATCGATATCGACCATCGCCGCTATCGTAGCAGCGCCATGCGCGAGCCCGCCGTCAAAAGCATCATCGCCGGATGGAGATTCATCCTCCACAATCGCGTGCTGCTCTCCGTCATGGCGCTCGATATGCTAGCCGTGCTTTTTGGCGGCGCCGTCGCGATGCTCCCCGCCTTTGCCGACACGGTGCTGCATACCGGCTCCGAAGGCCTCGGTTTGTTGCGCGCCGCACCCGCTGCAGGTTCCATCCTCACCGCCCTTTATTTCGCGCTCAAACCCATGCAAAAAATCCGTGGCTCTGTGCTGCTTTGGGTCGTAGTCGGCTTTGGTGCCTGTATCGTCAGCTTCGGCATGAGCACGGTTTTCTGGATGGCGGCATTATTCATCGCTGCCAGCGGTGCGTTTGATAGTATCAGCATGGTCATCCGCGGCGCGCTGATGCAACTGCTCATTCCCGATAATATGCGCGGCCGCGTCTCCTCTGTGAATAGCATGTTCATCATTTCCTCCAACGAACTCGGCGCGTTTGAATCCGGCGCTGCGGCTCGTATCTTCGGCCTCGTGCCCTCCATCATCATCGGCGGGGCTTGCACCTTGGTAATTGTAGGTGCCACCGCGCTACTCTCGCCCAAACTGCGTCGCCTTGTGGTTGATGCCAATGCGGAGAAACCTGCATGAAAAAGCGCGGCAGCCTTTATCTCTATGTGCTCCTCGCCGTCGCTGCCGGCATGCTGCTTGGCTACCTTGCGCCCCACACCGCCATCACGATGAAGCCACTCGCGGATGGCTTTATCAAACTCATTAAACTTCTCGTCGGACCGCTGATTTTTTGCAGCATTGTGCACGGCATCGCCTCGCTAAAAACCATGGGTGAGGCCGGCCGTATTGGCGGCAAGGCAATGCTTTATTTCCTCGTCATGAGCAGCCTTGCTCTCGCGATCGGCCTTGCCATCACCCACCTTGTTGCCCCCGGCGTGGGAATGCATATCAACGCCACCGCACTCGAAACAGGCGCCATCGCCGACACCACACGCAGCAATACGATGCCGAACAGCATCAGCGAATTTATGCTGCACCTAATTCCCGCGACCATCATCGAACCCTTCGCCACCGGCGACCTACTACAAATCCTTTTTCTTGCCATTCTTACCGCCGCCGCGTTGGTAGTGATGGGCAAAGACGCACGCACGATCATCGACGGCATTGATTCCGTGCAGCAGCTACTTTTCACCCTCATGCGGTTCATTATGTGTTTGGCGCCCTTTGGTGCATTCGGCGCCATGGCCTTCACTATCGGCCAATATGGTATCGCATCGCTCCTGCCGCTGGGCAAATTGCTGCTCTGTTTTTACGCTACCTGTATCCTGTTTATTGTTGCAGTATTGGGTCTCATGCTGCGCAGCATAAACATCTCGCTAATTCGTTTCCTTGCCTATATTCGCGAGGAAATCTTTATCACCTTCGGCACCTCATCTTCCGAATCCGCGCTCCCATCCTTGCTGCGTAAATTAGAACAACTCGGCTGCAGCAAATCGGTCGTCGGGATGGTGCTTCCCACCGGCTATTCCTTCAACCTCGATGGCACGGCGATTTACCTTACCCTCGCTGCCACCTTCCTCGCCCAAGCGACGGATACCCCCATGAGCTGGGCGCAGCAATTAACTTTGCTCGGTATTATGCTTCTTACTTCCAAAGGTGCAGCAGGTGTCACCGGCGCAGGTTTTGTTACCTTATCAGCAACGCTCGCGATGACGGGTCACATCCCCGTCGCGTCCCTAGCGCTAATTTTGGGGGTAGATCGTTTCATGTCCGAAGGACGCGCCGTGACTAATGTGATCGGCAACGCGGTCGCCACGCTCGTGATTGCACGTTGGGAAAATGCGTTGGATCAACGCCAGCTTAAAAAACAACTCGCCTAGGGCTTACGCCAAATTTCCCACCAAGCGGGCTCGCTATTTTCCTCGGGGGTCGTATCCGCCGCTTCTGATGAAGGGGATGATTCCGGTACAGCTTCTGCCGCCGGTGTGGCTACTGAAGATGGCGAAGCAGCGCTAGGCGCAGTGGATTGCAACGCAGGCTGGCCATCGGGCTGCTTCCAGAATTCCCACCACTGCGCGGCACCCGTATCTTCCGGTGCGCTTTGGCTGCTTGAGTCAGTATGTTCAACAGGCAATTCAGCAGGTGGCATAGCCTCTGTCGGTTGCGCAACAATTGGAGCTGCCGCAGCGGGCGTTTCTGTAGTAGTTGGCGCAGGCGCACCAGCTGCCGGTTCGCTCGACATCTCAGGGTTATTCCAGAACTCCCACCATTCATGAGTCTCGGGCGGTGTACCAGTCGGTGCAGGGGCAGGTTGTGGCTGTGTCGCGACTGGCGCAGTCGGCGCAGCAGTCGCCGTAGTAGACATCGCCTGCCAACTACCACCCAGTGCCTTCACCAATTGCACCGTGGTGATGTAGCGATTGCCCATCACCTGCACATTCGCCCGTTCAGCCGCCAACAAACTCCGCTGCGCATCGAGATATTCAAGATAGCTGGAGTATCCAACCTTGTAACGCGCACTTGCAATATCATAGGCTCGCTTAGCCGAACGCAGCGCCGTATCACTCGCCGTCGCCTGATCGCTCAAATAATGCAGCCCGCTTAGTTGATCTTCAACCTCACGAAACGCCTGCAGCACCGAGCCACGATAACCTGCCACCGCCGACGCATAATCCGCATCGCTTTGCGCGCGTGCCGCGGCAATGCGCCCGCCTTCGAAAATCGGTTGCGTGATCACGGTGCCCGCGAGTGGCCCAATCAGCCATGTACGGTTCGACCAATCAAACAAATTATGCAGCGCGCCGGATGTAAATCCACCCATCGCCGAAATCGAAATATCCGGGAAATAGCCTGCTCGCGCGACACCAATGCGCGCATTCGCTGCCGCAATTTCCTTCGCTGCAACCTTAATATCCGGCCGCCGCTCGAGCAACGCGGAAGGCAAGCCCGCCGGCACGATTGGGGGGGCGTTCACGAGCTTCACCTGCATCACCTGGAACTGTGCCGGCACCGTGCCCACCAAAGTCGCGAGCAGATGCTCTTGCAGCGCCACTTGCTGCGCTATCGCGGCAGCGTCCGATTGCGCATTCGCCAAATCCGTCTCCGCTGCGCTGACTTGCAGATCGTCAATCTCACCCACATCACGCTTCTTCTGGATCAGTTTCAGGGAGTCTTGCCGTGTCGCGATGGTTTTAGTCAGCACATCCGATTCCATCCGCAGCGACGCGAGCGTGAAATAGGCCTGTGCCACTTCCGCTTGTAAACTCAACCGTGCAGCACGATAGTTGCTCTCCTCGCCCTCAGCTTCATGCTCCGCCGCCCGCGCCGTGTTGCGGTTTTTGCCAAACAAATCGAGCTCATAGGTAATCGTCCCATTCACCGTATAAAGCGTATAGGGCTTAGTACTCGTCGTCTTAAATCCCGGTGGCGCACTGGCGTTGATGGAAGCAGGTGATAACTTCTCCCGCACAGGCCCGGCACCTAGAGAAACTTCCGGGAACAAAGTCGCGCCTTCTGCTTCCGCCTGTGCCTGCGCACTCACCACCCGCTGCTGCGCCATCTCGAGCGAAGGGTTATCCTTCATCGCCTGTTCTTCAAGTGCGTCGAGATTGGCATCCCTGAACATCCGCCACCAGGCGATCTCTTCAAGTCTTGCTTTATCATCAAAGCGCTTCCAGCTCCCATCCGTCGCCGGTTCTACGGTCGCGGGCGCTGTTGTATCCGCTTCCTTGAAGGCAGGTGCGTTACTAAAATCCGGCAGTTTAAAATCTGGCGAGAGATCGCACGCGGCTAAGGCCATCAGCGAAACGCTAGCGAGTAAAATCTTACGCATGAGGTGCTCCTGTCGGCAGATTAGCGGGCGGATGTTTAGGACCAAACCGCGTTGCCAGCGTGCGGATAATAACATAGAAGGTGGGGGTCATCACAAGCCCAAAGACGGTGACGCCAATCATCCCGAAAAACACCGCAACGCCCATGTCTTGCCGCATCTCAGCGCCCGCGCCAGACGCACGCACCAGCGGAATCACACCCATGATAAACGCGAACGAGGTCATCAAAATCGGCCGTAAGCGCAAGTGACTTGCTTCAAGCGCCGCTTGTAAAATGCTGCGGCCCTGATGTTCCAGCTCGCGTGCAAATTCCACGATCAAAATCGCATTTTTACAGGCGAGGCCGACGAGCACGATGAATCCAATCTGCGTGAAAATATTATTCTCTCGCCCCATGATCCACACGCCCCAAATCGCACCGAACAAACAGAGAGGTACAATCAAAATCACCGCGAGCGGCAAGCTCAAACTCTCATAAAGTGCCGAGAGCACGAGGAACACGAACAGCACGCAAAGTGGGAACACAAATAGCGCCGTATTGCCTGCGAGGATTTGTTGGTAGGTCAACTCCGTCCATTCATAGGTCATGCCTTTGGGCAGTGTTTCATCAAGAATTTTGCTGATCGCCGCCTGCGCTTGGCCGGACGAGAAACCCGGCCCCGCATTCCCATTCAAATCCGCCGAACGGAAGGCGTTATAGCGCTGTGCGCGATCTGGCCCATAAGTCTGTGAGACATTCACGAGTGAGCCCAATGGCACCATTTGCCCCGCGGCATTACGCACTTTCAGCTGCGTAATATCCTCAGGCGTGCTGCGGAACGGCGCATCGGCCTCGGCATAAACGCGGAAGGTTCGGCCGAAAATATTGAAGTCGTTTACATAATACGAGCCGAGATAAATCTGTAGCGTATCGAACAAATCCGAAAGTGGCACTTGCTGTTGCTTGGCACGCACGCGGTTTACATCCACCTGCAGCTGCGGCACATCCATTTGGAAACTGCTGAACACACCCGCCAGCGCCGGCGTCTGATAGGCTTTGCCAACCACCTGCTGCATCACGCCATTAAGTGCATCATACCCCAAATCAGCCCGGTCCTCGATATTGAGTTTAAACCCGCCGATGGTGCCGAGGCCCGATACGGGCGGTGGCGGGAAGATGGCGACAAATGCGCCTTCAATACTGGAAAATTCTTTATTCAGCTCTGCCGCAATCGCACCAGCCGTCAGATCTTTCGAGCCACGCTCATCAAACGGTTTCAGCGTTGTGAACACGATTCCCGCATTTGGGCTGGTCGAAAAACCTGCAATCGAAAGTCCCGGAAACGCGACCGAGTTCGCCACCCCTGGATGTTTTAAGGCGAGATCACTCATCCGCCGAATCACCGCATCGGTGCGCTCCAGCGATGACCCGCTCGGCAACTGTGCAAATGCCACAAGATACTGTTTATCTTGGCTTGGCACATAACCTTGCGGCACGCGGTGGAAACCATAAATCGTCAACCCAATCAGCACCGCATACACAATCGCTTGCCGCACTTTATGCGAGAAGGATGCTGCGACCAATCGCTCGTAGCGTTTGGATGCACCCTGGAAAAACCGGTTAAATCGTGCAAAAAATCCGCCGAACCAACGATCCATCACGCGCGTCACCCCCGCCTTCGGCGCGCCGTGACTCTTCAGCAAAAGCGCCGCTAGTGCAGGGCTCAGCGTCAGCGAATTGAAGGCCGAAATCACCGTCGAAATCGCAATCGTCAGCGCGAACTGGCGATAAAACTGACCCGTCAACCCGCTGATAAACGCAATTGGCACGAACACCGCACACAGCACCAGCGCAATCGCGATGATGGGGCCGGACACTTCGCGCATCGCCACATACGTCGCCTCGCGCGCACTTAGCCCGTTGCCGATATTGCGCTCGACGTTTTCTACCACCACGATCGCATCATCCACCACAATCCCGATCGCAAGCACGAGCCCGAACAAGCTCAGCGCGTTGATCGAAAACCCAAGTAAATGCATCACCGCAAACGTTCCGATAATCGAAATCGGCACCGCGAGCAGTGGGATGATCGACGCGCGCCAGGTCTGCAAAAATACAATCACCACCAGCACCACGAGCAATAACGCTTCAAACAGCGTATGCACCACCGCGTTAATCGACTGCTTCACAAACCGCGTCGGGTCATAGACGATGTCATAGGTCACGCCGTCGGGGAAATTGGTCTTGAGCTCCTCCATCGTCTTGCGCACGGTATTCGCAAGCTCCAGCGCGTTACTCCCCGGCGCTTGGAAAATACCAATCCCCACCGCCGGCTTATTATTCAGCAGCGAGCGCAGCGAATAATTATTCGCGCCAAGCTCCACGCGCGATACATCCTTCAAATGCGTTACCGAGCCGTTCGCCTCGGCCTTGACGATAATATCCTCGAACTCCTCAACCGATTTCAACCGGCCTTGCACATTCACTGGCAATTCAAACGGCACATCCGCACCACTCGGTTGCGAACCGATCACCCCGGCTGCGATTTGAATATTTTGTTCACGAATCGCATTCGTCACGTCCGACGCGCTGAGCCCACGCGCAGCCAACTTGTTGGGGTTCAGCCAAATGCGCATCGCATAATCGCCGCCGCCGAATACCTCAACCTGCCCGATGCCCGGAATCCGCGCGAGCTGATCGCGCACGTTGATCGTGCCGTAATTGCGTAGGTAATTCACGTCATACCGCTCGTTCGGCGACAGCAAATGCACCACCATGATGAAGTCCGGCGAGCTTTTCGTCGTGGTCACGCCGAGCGAACGCACCACATCCGGCAAACGCGGCGTTGCCTGCGTCACGCGATTTTGCACCAATTGCTGCGCGAGATCGGGGTTCGTGCCGAGCTTGAACGTGACGGTGATCGACATCACCCCGTCCGTCGTCGCCTGGCTCGACATATAGAGCATGTTCTCAACGCCGTTGATTTGCTCCTCAAGCGGTGCCGCCACGGTTTCCGCAATCACCTTCGGGTTTGCGCCGGGATAGGTCGCCGTCACCACCACTTGCGGCGGCGATACTTCCGGGTACTCCGAAATCGGCAACGAAAACATCGAAATCGCGCCGGCGATAAAAATGAAAAACGACAATACGCCGGCGAAAATCGGCCGGTCGATGAAACGGTGCGAAATATCAAGCCCAGCCATTACTGTGCCGCCGCTGCTGGAGCTGCATCGGCCGCTGGGGCAGGGGCCTCACCATTCGGTGCTGCGTTGAGCGGCTTCAGCGTCGTCATGTCCGTTGGTACCGGCGTCACCGGTGTACCGGGCCGCAGGCGCTGCAACCCATTCACTACAATCTGATCGCCTTCATTGAGGCCGGAAGTCACAATCTGCAATCCATCCACCAACGTGCCGAGATGCACTTCACGATATTCCGTTTTGCTCTCCCCGTTCACCACAAACACGAATTTTTTGTTCTGATCCGTGCCGACGGCGGTTGGGTTAATCAAAATCGCTTGGGTCTCACCGGGTGTACCGATGCGTACTCTCGCAAACAAACCAGGCACCAACCGCTCATCTTTATTAGGCACCAATGCCCGCACGCGAATCGTCCCCGTACCTGCAGCGAGTTGGTTATCGAACGCATGTACCGTCGCCTGAATCGGCGTGCCGGTATCGCCGCTAAGCCCAATCTCCACCGGAATGGTTTTCAATTTCGCCGTCGGCACACCTTGAATGGTGTGCAGGAAAGTCTCTTCATCCAATTCAAAGCTCGCATAAAGCGGCGACAGCGTCACAATACTCGCGAGCAGCGGAGCATTAGCGGCCGACACAAGATTGCCAGGAGTAATTTCCGCCCGGCTGATTTTTCCTGAAATCGGTGCGACGATATGCGTATAGCCAAGATTCACCTGCGCTACCTTAAGCGCACCAGCAGCTTCTTCCGCAGACCCGGACGCTTGCTTCAGTGCATTGCTACGGGTCTCAAATTCGCTTTGCGAAATCGCTTTCATTTTAATTAGTTGCTGCGCCCGCGCGTAATCAAGCTTTGCTGTCGCAAAGGCGGACTCTGCAGCACTTGCTGCACCCTTGGCACTTGCAAGTTGCGCCTCATAAGGCCGCGGATCAATCACAAAAAGCGGCTGACCCTTCTTCACTTCTTCGCCATCTTTGAACAGCACTTGCGTAATCACGCCACTCACCTGCGGACGAATCTCCGCTGACTGCACTGCCTCGAGTCTCCCCGAAAATTCACTCCACGGCATGATGCTTTTCGAAACCACAGCCGCTACACTGGCCGGCATCCCGCCCCCTTGTGGTGCGGCGGCATCCTTATGCTTGAATAGCCCGGGGCCCCAGTAAATCGCGGCCCCAACCGCGACGCCGACCACTAACCATCCCCAAGGAAATCCACGTTTTTTCGTTACCGGACCGGCCATATTCACCATCACACGTTACTGATTATATTGCATTGCAACGCCGCAGAAATAAGTTGACTTGACCGATCAGTCAAGTAGAGATTCCGCCATGTGGATGAATAATCGGTAATCATGACAAAAAACACACAGAATGCCGCCATGAAATCATGCTCTGCGCGCCAATGCACCACGCGCCAAAAGCTGATTGACGCAGCGCATCGCCTCATCTGGGCGAGCAGCTACGCCCATGTCAGCGTAGAAGATATTTGCCGCGCTGCCGGCGTACAAAAAGGCAGTTTCTACCATTTTTTCCCAAGCAAAATCGATCTTGCCGCTGCGGCGATGGAAGAACATTGGCAAACAGTTCGTCCCCTACTCGATGAAATGATGATGCAGCATGCCACCCCCCAAGCGCAGCTGCGCGCGCTCTGTAAAGAAATCTACCTCAAGCAACAACGCGCCCTTGCCGAAACCGGTATGGTCTGCGGTTGCCCCTACGCCACTATCGGTGCAGAACTCAACGGTAATAGCGAAGCGTTGCGCCAACTCTCCGAACACATTACCGCCCGTTTTTTGCAATATTATGAGCGTATTCTCAAACATGCTGCCGCCGTGGGGTTAATTCCTGCCCGCGGCATCCCCGCCCGCGCCCGCGAGATGCATACCTATGCGATTGGTGCGATGCTACAGGCACGCATCGCCAATAATCTAGAAAGCGTTGGAAAATCGCTAGAAAATGCGCTTTTTCGCATCAGCGGCATGGAAATGACCGCCGCTCGGCCCGGCAAGAAACCCGCACCCGCTAAAATCCTCGCCCGCGCCCACGCGATTTAGCGAAAAAACACTAGCCAAGCTGCCGAATATCGCCTATTGCGGCGCACAAACTTCACACACTTTCGTGTGATTTTCTTTTTGAGGATCTTAAATTCATGGCCCACCATTTACGCAACGTCGCTATCATCGCCCACGTCGACCATGGCAAAACCACCTTGATCGATGTGATGCTCCGCCAAGCGGGTACCTTCCGGGATAACCAGAAGGTTGACGAACGCGTCATGGATAGCAACGACCTCGAAAAAGAGCGTGGCATTACCATTCTCGCGAAATGCACCAGCATTCAGTGGAAAGACACGCGCATCAATATCATCGACACCCCTGGCCACGCCGATTTCGGCGGTGAGGTTGAGCGTATCCTCAGTATGGTGGATGGCGTTCTCCTCCTCGTCGACGCCGCCGAAGGCCCGATGCCGCAAACCAAATTCGTGCTGATGAAAGCACTCGCCCAAGGTCTGCGCCCCATCGTTATCATCAACAAAGTCGACCGCCCCGATGCGCGCGTCGATGAAGTCCTCAACGAAGTGTTCGACCTTTTCGTCGCGCTTGATGCCAACGACGCTCAGCTCGATTTCCCCGTCATTTACGCTTCCGGCCGCAACGGCTGGGCAACCAAAGACCTCACAAATAAAAGCGATAATCTCCACGTTATCATGGATGAAATCGTCCGTTACGTTGAAGCGCCAGACGCCGATCCGGATGCGACCTTCGCCATGCTCGCCGTCCTCATCGAATCCGATCCCTTCCTCGGCCGCATTCTCACCGGCAAAGTCGAATCTGGCACCGTCAAAGTCGGTATGCCCGTAAAAGGCCTCAACCTCGATGGTTCCACTGTTGAGCAAGCGCGTATCACCAAAATCCAGTCGTTAAACGGCATCGAGCGCGTCGCCCTGAACGAAGAACAAGCGGGTGATATCATCGCCATCGCAGGCAAGAACAACACCACCGTGGCGGACACAATCGGCGCACTGGAGCTCGCAAGCCCACTCAAAGCAAACCCGATCGACCCGCCAACCATGGCCATCACCATCGCGGTGAATGATTCCCCGCTCGCCGGCACCGAGGGTACGAAGGTGACATCGCGCATGATTCGCGACCGCTTGATGAAAGAAGCCGAAAGCAACGTCGCCATCCGCGTGCGTGAAACCGAAACCGCAGACGCGTTCGAAGTCGGTGGCCGCGGCGAGTTACAACTCGGCGTCCTCATCGAGACCATGCGCCGCGAAGGGTTCGAGCTTTCCGTTAGCCGCCCGCGCGTACTGTTCCGCACGGCCGAAGATGGCACCCGCGAAGAACCGCTTGAGGAAGTGCAAGTCGATGTCGACGAGGAATATTCTGGTGTCGTCGTCGAAAAGCTCTCTTTACGCAAAGGGAACATGACCGAAATGCGCCCCAGCTCCGGCGGCAAATTGCGCATGAAATTCCTGATCCCATCCCGCGGCATGATCGGCTACCAAGGCGAATTCATGACCGATACCCGCGGCTCTGGCGTGCTCTCGCGCCTATTCCATGGCTATACGCCTTATAAAGGCGACATCGCCGGCCGCCGCAACGGCGTGCTCATCAGTAATGCCACCGGTGTTGCGGTCGAATACGCACTCTGGGGCCTCGAAGAACGCGGCTTCCTAATCATTCCTGCCGGCGTACGTATTTATGAAGGCATGATCATCGGTCAACACAGCCGTGATAATGATCTCGAAGTTAATGCTCTCAAAGCGAAGCAGCTCACCAACATCCGCACCACGAGTAAGGATGAAGCCCGTGAAACTCACCCCGCCACGTACATCCCAACGTTGGAGCAAGCGATTGCTTACATCGAGGATGATGAGTTGATGGAAGTGACCCCCAAAAACATCCGTCTGCGCAAAAAACTTCTCGATCCCAACCTGCGCAAGCGCGCGGAAAAGGGTGCAAAAACCGCATAAAGTTTTTATTCAAGCCTCAGTTTCACATCATATCGTCTCTTTATGGTGGTGGCGCTACCAATAAGCGTCACCTTTTAAAAGGAGTTTGATATGTCACTACGTCGTTATGCGTTGATGATGGTCGTTGCGGCTAGCATTTCTGCCCCCGCATGTGCCGGCTCATCGCTTTTTATTGATGTTGATCTTGCGCCGCCTGCACCACGTTATGAGGTGGTACCAGTTGCCCGCCCGGGTTATGTTTGGGCACCAGGATTCTGGTTCTGGGAAGGCCGTCGCCACGTATGGCACCCAGGTCATTGGGTTGTAGAACGCCCAGGCTATATTTGGGTTGCCGATGGTTGGGAACAGCGCGGCCCGCGTTGGCACTACAACCCTGGCCATTGGGAACCCAGAGTAGAAGAGGTGGATTACCATGGCCACGAATGGGTTCGTTATCGCCGCTGGCACTAGCGCTTGAGTAATTGTTCCGCCGCCGTTGCCGCCTGCACCCGCAGCTCCGGCACGGCGGTGGATTCAAGCCACTGCCCCGTCATCAGCGGGCCAACAATATAAAACTGTGGGTGCAACGCACCCCATGCGCGCGCATGGAGATCAACCGCCACACCAAGCCCGGTCGCGTGCGATTCCACAACGCCATCTGCCAGCGCCTGTTTCAATAATGGCTGCTTGCTGCGTGCTACATTCATCTCTGGCCCCGTGCAGTTGATAATCTTCCCTGGCCATAAATCATGCGTAGCGTTTTTCGCGTGCAGTGTAAGCAGCGCTTTTCCCTCCACCACCGACGCTTCAAATCGCTTGCTCGCGATAATCCTCACCCCCCCACTTGCGATCTCTTGCTGCACGCGCGCCGAAATTTCCGGCGCCATGCGGTGGCGATGCACACTCCAAAAGGATAACACTCGTGCGAGAAACAGCTGCTGATCCCGCGTTGATAATTTCTGCCACAATTTTTGCGTATGCGGGCGCAACGCATCCACCACATCACGCCATTCACCGTGTTGGGTCATGGCTCGCCGCACATAACGCATCAGTGCCGCAAGGGAGTTTTGTGCACTCAATGCTGCAGCATCAAATGCAAATCCCTTCAACCCATACTTATGCGGCTGCGGCAAAAATCCGTGGCGTGAGAAAGCAATAATCTCACCCGCATAGCCCGCATTGCGCAGCGACATGATCGTATCCACCGCCGTCAACCCTGTGCCCATCAACACCACCGGCGACGGCCACTCCTTTGCTTCCATAAAGGCCCCCGCCACCCAAGGGCTCTGCAGTATATATTCCGCCGGCAAATGGGCCATGACCGGTTTGATCTCATGCCCCGTCGCCAACACCATTGCATCCACCGCAATCGCATCGCCACGCTCGGTGAGCACCGCCGGTTCATCACCGGGCGTGATCCCTACCGCTGTGCTTGGTACTAACTTCAGCTCAATCTTTTTCTGTGCAGCAATGTCCTGCGTACTATGCCAAATCGATTGCAAATAGGCGGCATAAAGCGCCCGCGGCGCAAAATCCGTCTCACGGTAATCTTTGTTCAACCCCAATCGCTTTTTTTGCGCGGCGGCTTCTGCCGTTTGCAGCCAGTGATAAAATCCTTCCACCGCATCCGCGACTGCGCCCATTTTCGCCGCGGGCACATTTAGCAGGTGATCAACATCTGTCGTGCCATAAGCCATGCCAAACCCCGGCGCATCGGGGGTGATAATGTAAAGCACAAGCGATGTCGCTGCATTTCGCACCAAATTCGCCGCTACCATCAGCCCGCTAAAGCCAAAGCCGATAATCGCCACGCGCTGCGGGGAGGGGAGGGCCATCTACACGCTATAATCCGCGTCGATAATATCGCGCTGTGCCTTGGGGATGCGCATTTTCATAATGCGGTACACTTGCTCAATCTGTTTACTGGCCGCTGTTGTCAGCAAAAACGGAAACAGCCCGTGAATCGTCAACACCACGGTCGTATAGATAAATCTCCCCGACATGGTGAGCGTAAACCATAAATGTTCGAGATAACTCTCACCCGTCTGCTCCGGGTGGCGGGTAAATGCCCGCTTCGTGAAGCGGCACCAGGCAAAAAATCGCAATCGCTGTTGCGCACTCGGCCGCCATGAAGTGACACGCTCAATCCAGACCGTTTTCATAGCCCTCTCCTTAGCACCACCGATGTAGAGCTTTTACCACTCGTTGGCAAGCCGCCGCGGGCTTAAACATACTTATAAAACGCCGAGGGTTGGAATAAAATCGAGTTCGGAAACGCTACGATTTTGCCCGTCGGTGACAATGCACCATTTGCATCCTTATGCAACTCACGCAAATAAAACCGCACCATCCCGATCTGCACAATATCGCCGGTCACACCCGCAACATTCACCCGATCGCCTGCACGCACGCCATAGCGGCCATAGAACATAAAATGCGCGACGAGCGACATCAACACACCCTGCAACGCCACTGCCAACCCCGCCGTGAGGAACCCGGCAAACGTCGCAAACGAACCAAAATCACTAATGAAATTGAGCATCAGGATAAACACCACCGCCATTGCCACCAGCACCCGCCGCACTGTATGCGCCTGGCGGCCGCGCTTCGGATCGCGCACATAACGATCAATCGTCCGTTCCGCCACTTCACCCAACACAATCGGTACCGCCAGCATCGCGAGCAATAGCGCCAGTCGAATCCCAAACTGCCGCATCATCCCCGCAAATTGTTCGCCGAGCACGCGGTTCCAATCGTTTAGCGCGGCTTTGCTGCTGCTTACCCACACATTAGCTTCGGCGAGCGGTGCAACAATCCCTGCCACTTGTTTAAAATCCGCCACTCGCTCATCCGCCGTGCCTTTTGCATCTGGTGCGGTGATGGTATCAAGCGTGGTGTGAAGCGTCTTCAGCATTGCTCGCCCGGCCTCTTCAACCTGCGAGGTATGCGCGATAAATTCCTTGAGCTCGCGTTGCTTACGCGCCGTTTCAAACAATCGGCTCGACAAGCTCAATAATCCGGTGGAGGTACTAGGTGGCGTCGCATTATCCGTATGATCATTTGCCACTGCCGGCTTGGGATGATCGTCAAGCAATTCCGGTACACTTCGCTGCAAATTCCCGATCTTCGCGCCAAACCCCATGCCGCCACCGCTTGCTGCCGCATTGAAATTCGCCTGTACCGTTTCAAATAATTCCTGTTCCGCTTGCGCGAGCTTCAACTGTCCCTCAAGCTGCTGACGTTGCCCAGCACTGATATTTCCATGCAATTGCTTGCGTAGCTGGACAATCCGCTGATCGACCCCCACGGCACGCTGTTGAATGCGTTGTTGTGGACTATCGGCATCATCCTTAGCTGGCACCTCTGCCGGCGCGATGGACGCCTCAGCGCGCGCAAAGGTAAACCCGGCCTTTAACGCCCTCAACCCATTTTGCCGCACCGTATCCTGAAACATTTCCTCCCGCGGCCCGCTATTGGCAGGCTCAATCACTGCTGCATCCCGCTGCCACTGCACCAATTGGCCGAGATAGCCCAATACATCTTCCTGCGGCAGCACCCCGACCGTATCAGCCGTCGCCGCGCAATGAAATGCGAGTGCCGCCAAAGGAATAAACATGAAACGAAGAAAACGCATGATCAGCGACTTAACAGTCAACCACATTAAAAATTCAAGTGTTTTCGGAAAGAAACGCGGGCTGGAGGAAAGAAACACCATTCACTCGCCTGCGCCATATCCATATTTACAGGTGGATTATTGTCACCATAGTCAAAATTCCTAGGCCTATTTTTGGGCTTCCCAGTTATGTAATTTACAATAATAGACAGCATTGTTACACAATCCTGGGTTGAATTAGGTTGGGCGTGCGATGCATTTTCCGTTTAATTTTTATGATGCGACGATTCCTGCAAATGCGCTGACTCTTGATACGCAGGGGCAATACTCGCTTTGGCTTGTGCTCCTATCGTATTTTTTGGCGGCGATTGGCTCCTTCATCGCCATTGCGATTCTAAAAATTACGCGTATCACCGCGGGCGTCGAACGCAGGCTCGGTATCGTACTCGGGGCCATTGTGATGGCCGCGGCCATATGGTCCATGCACTATACCGGCATGCTTTCTTACCATATGACGATGGTCCATCATTACAACGTCGCATTGACCATTATCTCAGGCCTTGTGGCAATATTGTTTTCTTTATCAGTATTTTACATTCTGACCCGCGCGACCTTTAACAGCCGCCATATTTTGCTTAGCGCGCCGCTGCTAGGGATAGGCGTTGCCGCGATGCATTATACCGGCATGGCAGCCATGCAAATGCAGGCGGATATTTATTATCGCCCCGGCTTATTCGCGCTCTCGATTGTCATTGCAGTGGTTGCCTCCGGTGCCGCGCTCTGGATTATGGCGCGGGTGAGCCGAGTGCAGAAATACGCACTTTTAGCGCAAATAACAGCCGCAATGGTGCTGGGGCTAGCCGTTTGGGGGATGCACTATACGGGTATGATGGCGACTATCATCGTGCCGTACGCGGATTGCCAATTTGACCCCGATCAGGATTTTATGGGGCTAGCCTTGAGCGTTGCGGGCATTGCCTCGCTGATTATGGGGGTCTCCGCTTCGTTTTTACTCTATGTGCGCCCACAGCGCAAAGATGTCCCCCTCAGGGATCAGTTTAACTTTTTGACGCGGCTCAAATATGCCAACCTTGTTCTGACTTTTTTATTGCTCGTTGCACTTGGGTTCATTGTCCAGACGATTAATGCAGGCCTTGATGAAGTCTTCATGGCGATCAAAGACAGTCGTGCCGCGTCACTCGATGTACATATTCTAGACCAGTTTGATCATACAGAGCAGCTATTGCATTATACGCTCTTTCTTTTGTTTCCTGGCGTGAGTGTCATCATCATTAGTATCGCAACCATCAGACAGGTACGAAAACTTTTGGCCTACGCAGTTCACGAACAGGCCTTCACCCAAAACATCATCGATGCCATTCCTGATCCCATTTTCGTAAAAGACGAAAACCATGTCTGGAAAGCCGGCAACAAGGCTTTTTGGCAATTGATGGGGGGCAATCCCGACGCATTTCTCGGCAAGAATGATCACGACATTTTTCCCAAAGAAGAAGTGGCTGTTTTTTGGGAAAAAGATGATTTAGTCATCCGCACTGGCGCAGTAGATATCAACGAGGAAAATGTTACGGGCGCCAATGGGAAAACCATCGCCGCCCTCACCACAAAATCTCCGCTCGCGCTCGCCGGAGGTGCCCAGGGTCTAGTGGGTATTATTCATGACGTCACACGTTTGAAACAAGTCGAGCGCGAGCTCGCTAAGCATCGCGACAATCTCGAGCAAATGGTGAAGCAGCAAACAGCCATTATCGAACAGGATCGCGAAGCCCTTAAAGCTGCCAAAGAAGAGGCAGAAGCAGCCAGCCTAGCAAAATCCGAATTTCTGGCCAATATGTCTCACGAGCTGCGGACGCCGCTTAATAGTATTATCGGTATGGCGGAGCTGCTGCTTGAGGGCAATTTGCCCATCGACCAGCGGGAAATGCTGGAAACAATGAATGATTCCTCGCAAAGCCTGCTCGAGATCGTCGACGATATTCTGGATCTCTCTAAAATCGAAACCGGCAATATCGAACTCGAGCATGTCCCTTTCAACGTTGTTAACGCCGTCAATCGCATCATAACCATGCTGGTGTCGGTCGCGAGCAGGAAGGGTCTCACACTCCAGCTCCATGTACGTGGCGATGCAAGCACCAACGTCATTGGTGATCCTGCGCGATTTACACGCATCGTAACCAACCTCGTTGGCAACGCAGTGAAATATACCGAACGGGGGGCGGTAAATGTACACTTGTCCCTCTCAGAAAGTTCCGCCGAAAAAGTAAAAATTGTTGTCAATATTACCGATACCGGGATTGGTATCGCGCCTGAAAAATTGAACAAGATCTTCGAGAAATTTGTGCAGGCGGACACGTCTACCACCCGCAAATACGGTGGCTCTGGCCTTGGCCTTACCATCACCCGTGAATTAATTAACATGATGAACGGAGAAATTCAGGTAACAAGCGAGCTAGGAAAAGGTAGCACCTTTTCAGTATCCATAACGCTACCGCGTGCCCAAGAATCAAGTGAAGACATCATCTTTCACATTACAACTAATGTTTGTGGGGTTATTCCAGTTTCCGAGGCCCGCATTTTGGTGGCGGAAGATCATGTGCTAAACCAAGCCTATATCAAAAAGTTCTTGCCCAGCTTAGGAATCACAAAATTCACTATTGTAGAGAATGGTCTGGCGGCCAAAGAAGCGGCGCTAACGGGCCAGTTTGATGTTGTATTAATGGACTGCCATATGCCGCTTATGAACGGTTATGATGTAACTGCCTCCATTCGTGCAGTAGAAGCCGGGACAAACAACCATCTCCCCATCGTTGCGATGACGGCTAACGCCATGATGGGCGAGCGTGAACGTTGCCTAGAATGCGGCATGGATGAATATATCAGCAAGC
>JBGAJE010000175.1:0-2890 GCA_044225085.1 Rickettsiales bacterium
AGAGTTCTCTGCTATCAGGTCAACGCCATTTTAAGCTATTGTTTTTATAGAGAATTACTCTTTATCGCAGACCCGCGAGCCCATGGAAACGCCCATAGGCACCCGTGATCTGAGGTGGAAGCCCAGCTTTTCCAGCCGCCCTTCCACATCGCACGACACGAACGTGGAGGCATAGGGCTCGCAGTTATCGGCGGTGTCCATCAGGCCCGTCAGCCCGCGGTCGGGCGCCTGGCCGGGGGCGGTGGAGGCAAAGTCCCACATCACATACGTCCCACCGGGGCGCAGCACGCGCCAAATCTCGGCCAAGGTCTTGTCGATCACTTCCAGCGGAATTTCGTGGAACAGAATGTGCGACACCACCAGGTCGAAGGACTTATCGGCGAAGTCCAGGTCTTCGCAGGGCATCTGCGCGAAGTGCACTTCCGATTTCTGTTCGGTCGCGCGCCAGTGACCATAGCGGATCATGGCCGAGCTGATGTCGGTCGCGTGCACTTCGGCGTTTGGATGCAAACGTTTCAGCTCGCAGGCCAACTGACCAATCCCACAGCCGATTTCCAGAATGCGCATTACTTTGCCGTCTTTGGGCACAGGCGTGTCTTTGGCGATTTTGGCATGGAACACATCTTCGCTGTTGGCGCCGCCATAAAAAATGCTGGTGCCGTAGTCGTAGAACATGCCTGCCAGCGGGTGCCCCACGTAGCCTTGCGGCTGCAGGTGAATCTCGACCTTGGCGTAATCGGGATAAATGAAATTCTTGTCGTAGGTCAGCGTGCCGGGGCCGCGCTTTTCGGCGTCGTCCATGCGGCGCAGGTATTCGGCCTCGCGCGTTAAATAAGAATCGACGATGCGGTTCTTGTACATTTCCTGGGCGCTGCGCTTCACGCGCAGGAAGGTGTTGACATAGGTGTCGTCGGCAATGGCTTCGCGCGCCTTGGCGACACCTTCAACTGTGTGCTGCGGCACCACGCCGTTGTCAGCCAGGATTTTGTTGCCGCGCTCGGACATGTTTTTCCATTGCGCATGCAACAGAAAGTTGCGGGCATCGCTCATGAAATCGGTAAAGGCTTCGTCGCTACGGGTGGACAACGCCGGTGTTTTGCCGATTTTGCCGCGATCAATCTGTGAATTGCTGATGGACATGTTGAACTCCCGCGTCGATGCCAAACATACCCAATACTAACGCGCGTTGCCTGGTCTGGAAGCCGAAAAGGACTGGGCTTTCAGTCCGCGGATATGAATTCCGAGAAGAATGCGCTTCGCGCCACGCCAAGGCGGCTTCAAAATTGCGCATCTAGCCCAGCAGATTAACGCGTTGCAGCGCCTTCACATTCAGGGGAGCTTTCAGGCTGTGCGGCTCAAAGGCGGCCCGTCAGGCGCAGACGCCGCCGCCCTAGGTTTTGGGCCATGAGGAAGCTTTTCCAGTTTAGATTTGCCCAACTGTCTACGCACAACTCATGCAGTCAGATGCAGATCGCCGCTGCGCGCGAGAGGCAGGTTTTTAGGAAGGGGGGGAACCCGGCTCCGCGTGCGCAGCGACGAAAGGAGTGTCAGGTTTTCCCAACATGGGCCTCAAAGAAGGCCCGGGGTTGTGTCGCTTCGTGTTGACTGTACAGGCAGTTGAAGACGCGCTGCGTGAACAGTTTGCGTGCTTCATCCATTTGCGCCCGCATCTCCGGGCTGGGTTGGAAGCGCTCGATCATGTCGAGCGTGACTTTACCTTCGGTGGCCAGCAAGTGCTCGGTAATCATTTGGCGATCGCGCGTGATCCACAACTCGCCGCCCAGCAGCATGACGATCTCCAGCAGATGATCGATCATCGGGTCTTTGAAGTAATGGGGGTGGCCGCGGTCAAATCCCGGCAGTTCGCGGACGTAATCCAGTTTTGGTTCATCTAACATGGCGTGTCCCTCCGGGGTTAAGCAGCAGGCTTATCGAGAACGCGGCCATGGCGCGCGATGTCGCCTTCGGCCGTGTAGCGCAGTTTGAATCCGGTCTGTTCGCCCAGTTTTTCGATGTTGCAGTTCACAAACTCGACCGAATAAGGCTCGCCGTTGTCGGCAGCATCCAGGGTGCGTGCGAAACCCGCGTAAGGGTTTTTGGCCGGATCAACGCTGGCGAAATCCCAGATCACGAATGTGCCGCCTGGGCGTAAGACACGGAATGCTTCACGCACAGTGGCTTCGATGATCGGCAAAGGAATTTCATGGAACAGCAGATGCGCCGTGACCAAATCGAAGTGCCCGTTCGGGAAATCCAGCTTCTCGCTGGCCATCTGCACGAAATTTACGTCAACGCCTTGCTCCATGGCGCGCAAGTGTGCATAGCGCACCATCGGTGCGCCGATGTCGATTGCCCATACGTCGGCTTTCGGGAATAAGCGTTTGATCGCAACCGGCAACTGGCCGATGCCGGTGCCCAGATCCAGCGTGCGCGATACTTTGCCGTCTTTTGGCAGGGCGGTTTTTTCGGCCATTTGCTTGTGGCGCGCGTCGCCGTCGTTCAGGCCGCCGAAAAAAACCTTCGTGCCATAATCGTAATAAAAGCCGCCCAGTTCCTCATTTACGTAGCCGCCTGGCTGAATATGAATATCGACTGTGGCGTATTCGGGCATCGGGAAATTGGGATCCCACTTCACGCTGCCCGGGCCGCTTTTATCGGCGGCGTCCAGCTTCTGCTTCAGAGTGCCGCCACGCTGATCGTACGAGTCCATAATCCGCGCCCAATACGCTTCCTGCAGTGTGCGTTTGGCCCGCAGCCAGGTCGCCACTTCGGGTTCAGTGGACAAGGCCTCGCGGACCGGTTCGGCGCAGGCGGGCCACTGGTCGTTGCGCGTATTCGTGCGGCGCAGGGTCTCCTCGCTTAATTCCGTGACGCGCTTGTAGGGGGCGTG
>JBGAJE010000009.1:0-22513 GCA_044225085.1 Rickettsiales bacterium
CATCATCATTTTTTCTAAAGCGGCGTATAAGACGAATCATCGGCATGGCCCTGTTTTAGCCCGTTTCCAGAGGATACTATACCAGCATTTTAGTAAAAGTTCATTAACTTTCAGCCGTGTTTTGGCAATGTTAATTCGCGATTGATATAGGCGTGCTGGAGCAGCCCACAGGCCATCAACGTCGCGATCAAAAATGACCCCCCATAGGACATAAATGGCAACGGCACACCCACGACGGGAATCATCCCCATCACCATCGCCATATTGATAAATATATGAATAAACATCATCGCCGCCACCCCGGCCGCAATAAGCCGCGCATACGAACTACGCGCTCGAAACGCCAATTGCATCGCAAATATAATCAAAATCGCATAAAGCGAGAGTAGCAAAACGGACCCGATAAATCCCAATTCCTCGGCCAACATCGTGAAAATAAAATCAGTTTGTTTCTCGGGCAAAAAGTCGAGTTGTCCTTGGCTACCATGCAGCAGCCCCTTGCCAAAAAACCCGCCCGAACCAATCGCGATCTTCGATTGAATAATGTTATACCCCGCCCCTAGTGGATCGGAATCTGGGTTCAAAAATGTCAGCACCCGTCGCTTTTGATAATCATGCAAAAAGTGATACGCCACCGGCACCGCCGACGCCACACCTCCAATCGCAATGGCGAAATACCACCAGCGAATCCCCGCCATAAAACACATCGAGAATGCGATCACCGCCACAATCGTCGCCGTACCCAAGTTTGGTTGCTTTAAAATCAGCCCAACGGGAACAAGCGTCAGCAAAATCGGGACGAACAACACCAAATAATGTGGCCGCGCAAATACCGGCGCGCTGTGAAAATATCGCGCCAATGCCACAATAATCCCAATCTTCATCAACTCCGAGGGCTGCAAGTTGAAAAACCCAACCCCTACCCAGCGCTGCGCACCAAGCCCCATCACCCCGACGGCCGCCACCATCACCAGCAACAGCAAACAAAATCCATAAATCACATAGGAGAGTCGAAATAATTGCGAGGTTGAAAGCGCCGTCAGCGCCACCATCAATACCAACGCGATCACCAAACGAATCGCCTGCGGAATCGCAAACACCGACGCGTCGCCGCCTGATGCAGAGAACTGCATCGCCAAACCAAGCCCACTCAATGCCAATGTCACCATCAGAATCCCGCGATGCATGCCGCTTGCGCGCCGGAACCAACGTTTATTGCTGATTGCTCTAAGCATTGGGTTTCTCCTTCTTATCCAAATCAAGCGGAGCATTTTCCTGCAACTCAAGCGTTTTGCGCAAAATATCACGCACCACCGGCGCTGCAGCGGATGCCCCGCCACCACCATGCTCAATAATCACTGCGCAACAGACTTTCGGATCATGCACTGGCGCGAACCCAACAAACCACGCATGGTGCCGAAATTCCCACGGAATCAAATTTTGGTTCTGCCCGTGCACCAACAATTTGCGCACCTGACTCGTTCCGGTTTTTCCGCCGTAAGCATACTGCTCTTCCTTAATCGCACTGCCATGGGCCGTTCCGTGATCGCTATTCACCACCCGGTCCATCCCATCCAAAATCACCCCAAGCTGGGCTTGCGTGACATCCAGCGCCTCGCCACTCTTGACCGGATCAGTAGTCAGCAATCGCGGATTGATTTTCTTCCCGCCATTCACCATGCGCGCGACCATAATCGCAAGCTGCATGGGCGTCGTTAGCGTATCGCCTTGCCCGATGGCACTGTTGATCGTCTCGCCCGGATTCCATACTTGCCCGCGCGCCTTTTGTTTCCAGGTCGGGCTCGGCACAATCCCCGATTGTTCGCCGCGTAATCCAAGCCCCGATTTCTGCCCCAGCCCAAATTGCGTCGCCATCGCGGCAATCGGCTCAATCCCAATCTCGTGCGCCACGGTGTAAAAGAACACATCGCACGACTGCTCAATTGCCTGCGCCATATTCACCGACCCATGGCCCTCCACTTTCCAGCAAGTGAATGGGTGGTTACCAAGATAAAACGTCCCGTTACAGAACACATGCCGATCCGCGTTAAACGCGCCAGCTTTAAGCCCCGCCAGCCCCGTCATCATCTTAAACGTCGATCCCGGCGGATATTGCCCCGCAATCGCCTTATTCAGCAACGGCGACTTGATGTTATCATTGAGCGCTTTCCAATAATCGCTCTTGATGCCCTTACTGAATTCATTCGGATCAAACGCCGGCACCGACGCAAGCGCCAACACATCACCCTTATGCACATCGAGCACCACCGCCGCGCCGGATTCATCACCAATCCGCTGCACACAAAATTCCTGCAACCGACTATCAATCGTTAGCGGCAACGGCGTGCCCGGTGCGGGCTCCTGCCGCGCGAGTTCCCGTACTGGCGAGCCCGTCGCGTTCACCTCGATTTGCTTGCTTCCCGCCGTCCCGCGTAAATCCTCATCATAAAGCGCCTCAATGCCATTCTTGCCGATCTTCATATCCGGTAATTTCAACAGCGGCTCATCGTCATCGACTTCATCCTCCGCCACTTTGCCGACATAGCCAATCAAATGGCTCGCATGTTCCGAGAACGGGTAATGGCGCCATTGCCCTTCATCGATCGTCGCCGCCGCCAACTCCGGCATATGGTATTGAATCCGCGCCACTTCTTCCCAAGTCAAATGCTCCCGTACGAGAATCGGCACACCCACTTTCGAATGCGCGATGGCAATCGTCAGCGCTTTCACCTCATCATCGCGCAGTTTCATCAGCGGAATCAACGCTTTGAGCGTGGTGCGGGCACTAGAGCGGCTATCCCCCTCGATCATCAACCGGTAATTCACCTGGTTCATCGCGAGTTCGACGCCATAGCGATCCGCAATAATCCCCCGCGGCGGAATCAGCAGCTGCAGCTTGATGCGATTACCCTCCGCCTGCGTCGTGAACTCCGCCCCGTGAATAAATTGCAGCTGATAAAGCCGTCCCAGCAACGCCAGTCCAGCCGCCCCTTGCACCCCGCCAAAAATCAGGGCACGGCGCTTAATCATGCGTTGCAAATCAAAAAGGCGCATAGACACTTCGGGCGAGGGAATAAACCAGCCGCACCATAGGGGCAAAACCCCGCCGACGGGAATTTTTTTCACCGCCTTGTCAACAGCTCTGTGACAAATTTCCTGCGACAACCCAAATGGATAAAAGCCATGCAAAAAATGCCATGCTGCATTGCAATAATGCCCATGGTTTTTTGATGACGAGAAGCATACATACCCCTCCAACGACGCTGCACCGATGGTGGTCATCATCGGAATAAAAACAAGGCAGCGCCCAACTCCAGCACAAGGAGAACGGCAATGCGTACTTTCCTCGCCAGTTTAATTTCTATTCCTCTGCTTTATGCCCCTGTGGCGATGGCGGAAAATCAACCCATCAACCCGATGCCTTATCAAGAGTCATCGAATAACGTCCACCCGCCGAAACCGGTTTTTATGACCAGCCAAAATTATCCGCCGGTCTATTACACCACCGCGCCGGTCCCGGTCCTCGTCGATAAAAAGCCGCAAGAAGGCGATTACGGCTTCTCGGTCATCAGCGACCTGCGTCAGTTGAACTTTTAGGAGTTAAGCGGATAACGCCTGCGCCATCTTCTGCGCGATAGCGTGGAAGATGGCCACGGCCGGTGCCGCGGCATATTGCTCAGCATAATGTCCGCCCGCATCGGCGCTAACTCCCATCGCCGGATCAAGCGGCAATTGCCCGAGCAATGGGCAGTGATATTTGTCTGCCAATCGCGCGCCTCCGCCAGCTCCGAATATCGCATGCTGTGATCCATCTGGCGCAGCAAAGTAACTCATGTTTTCCACCACACCCACCATCGGTACGTTGAGTTTGGTGAATGCATTGGCACATTTATCGGCATCCATGACTGCCACTTCTTGCGGCGTCGTGACAATCACCGCCCCCGCCAGCGGTGCGTTCTGTGCCAGGCTGAGCAGCACATCCCCCGTCCCCGGTGGCAAATCGACCAGCAGAAAATCAAGCGGCCCCGAACTATTCCAACGCGTTAGCCGCAAAAACTGCACCAGCGCCTTAGTAATCATCGGCGCACGCAGCACGGCGGCCTCATCCCCCGTCACGAGCGCCATGGACATCGCGCGGATGCCATATGCCACCGGTGGCACCATCTGCCCATCGACAATCTCGGGTTTCAGCCGCGTCTCCAGCCCCAACATGCGCGGAATGCTCGGCCCATAAATATCCGCATCCAGAATGCCGACGCGCTTGCCCGCAGCCACCAGCGCATGCGCAAGATTCACCGTCACCGTCGATTTCCCCACTCCACCTTTGCCAGAAGCAATCGCCACCACGCGCGCCACCCCAGGGAGGGGCGCATGGTTAATCGTCGGCGGTCGAAGCGGCGGGCTCATAAAGGGTAGGATGTGTCATCATTTGGTTTAGCGCGCCAGCGAAAACGGCGGTTTGTGAGAGCCGGAGCAGAGCGTAGCAGCGCTACGTGAGCACCGGAAGCGGAACAAATCGCCGTTTGCAGCAAGCGATAAATCAAATGATGACACATCCTAAATGAAAAAGCTTTCATGATACATAACTTGAAGCATCCAGCGATGCACTCTATATGTCTTAAAAATTCTCTCGCACAAGGTGAATCGATGGCCGACAATAATAGCCCCTGGGGACGCGGCAACGCAGGCAAACGTGGCGGTGGCAGCGGTGGCGGCAACTCATCGGGCGGCAGCAAACCCCCTGGCGAAAACCCCTTCGAGCGTGCTATTCGCGATGCCCACAGCAAAATGCGCGGCGCCATGGATAGTGGCGATGGTCACGAAAAACGTATCTTCAGCGTCATCGTGTGCGCGTTATTTGGCCTTTGGCTCGCCTCCGGCGTCTATCGCGTGAATTCGGATGAGCTCGGCATCGTGCTACGCTTCGGCGAATATCAGCGCACCTCGCTCCCTGGCCTCAACTACCACCTGCCCTTTCCCATCGAGCAAGTGCTGATCCCCTCCGTCACCACCGTCAATAAGGTCGAGATCGGTTACCGTGCTGGCGGCGCCGAGAACCCGAACATTCGCACCGCCAAACTCCGCAGCAGCACCGCAGATGCAACCTCCACTCAAAACCGCGAAGGGCTCATGCTCACCGGTGACCGCAACATCGTCGATATCGACTTCGAAGTGCAATGGAAGATCGACTCCTCAAACCCCGAAAAATTCCTCTTCAACATGCGCGATCCTGCCGGCAACGTGAAGGCTGTGGCGGAATCAGCGATGCGTGAAGTCATCGGTCGCAACACGCTCGATAACATCCTCACCGGCGCCCAATCTCAAATCGCCGAGGACACCAAAACCCTCATGCAGCAAATGTTCGACGATTATGACGCCGGCATCGAAATCATCGCCGTGAACTTAAGCCGCCCCGATGTACCACAACCGGTGATCGATGAGTTCCAGGACGTCAAACGCGCCGAGCAGGACAAACAAACCGCCGAATCTGTCGCCGAAGGCTACCGCAACGACATTCTCCCCCGCGCGAAAGGTGACGCCGCAAAAATGATTCAGGATTCGGAAGCCTACAAATCCAAAGTCGTCGCCGATGCGGAAGGTGATGCCTCGCGCTTCAAACAAATCTACGCCGAATATACAAGCGCGAAAGACGTCACTAAACGTCGCATGTACCTCGAAACCATGGAACAAGTCCTCAAAGACATGCCCAAAGTTATTGGTCGATAGCGCCACTAAAAAATGGCGGTGGCGTGATGTCCGTGCTGCCGCTTTGAATACCATTGCCGCGCGTAAGCGCGCCGGCCACCCCTCAACCATCTGTGCCCGCTCCTGCGGCCACGCCGGAGCAATAAGATGCAAAGCCTCCTCATCAAACTCGGCATCGTCATCATCGTGGGGTTTATCCTTGTAACCTCGACTTTGTTCGTCGTCCCCCAAACTCAACAAGCGCTCGTACTACAATTCGGCGAAATCACCCGCGTCGTGAAATCGCCCGGCCTACATGCCAAACTACCCTTCGTCCAAGACGTCATGTTCTTCGATAAACGCATCCTCGAATTTGAAGCGCAACCGGCCGAATTCATCACCCGCAACCGCGAAACCGATGTCGATGAGCGCGTGGTGATCGACGCATTCGTGCGCTACCGCATCATCGATCCCGTGCAATTCTATCAATCGGTGAAAAACGAACAAAATCTCAACAGCCGCCTCAATAGCATCGTGCTCTCCAGTATGCGGCGCGTGCTCGCGGCTCACTCGCTCAATGACCTGCTTTCCACCCAGCGCGGTGAGATCATGCAGCAAATCAAAGGCAACGTGAACGCGCAAGCCAGCGCCGCCCCTGGCGTCATCGCCCGCGAATCTAGCGGTGGCCCATCACATAACGTGCAGGGTTTCGGCGTTGAAGTCGTTGATCTACGCATCGTCCGCGCTGATTTGCCGAACGATATTTCCCAATCCACTTACGAGCGCATGCGCAAAAACTTCACTAAGGAAGCCCAGCGCTTCCGTGCTGAAGGCGATGAGCAAGCTACTCAAATCCGCGCCACCGCCGAGCGCGAACGCACCGAAATCCTCGCCGAAGCCCGTAAGAAATCCGAAATCACCCGCGGCGAAGGCGACGCCACTGCCACCAAAATCTATGCCGACGCTTTCGGCCGCGACCCGGATTTCTTCAAATTCTACCGCGCCATGCAGGCCTACCGTGCCGTTCTCAGCCCGAGCGACACCACCATGGTCATGTCGCCCGACGATAGCTTCCTCAAGGAATTGAATCCGTAACCAGCTGTGCTATATAGCTGCAAAATCCTATCGCTTATGAGGAAGATTTTATGGCTCTGATTCGCAAACTCGGCACCTTCGTCACCCTTAGCGTACTCCTCATTGCCCCTACTTGTTTCGCCGCCCCACCCGACTCCTTCGCGCCGATCATCGAACCGCTCATGCCCGCCGTCGTCAACATCTCGACGACACAAAAAGTGGTGCAGCAGCAAAGCATTCCAATGTTCGATTTCGATGGCCTACCGGATAATCCGCAAACCCAACAATTCAAACAGCTCTTCAAACAATTTCAGCAAGGCGGCGGTGCTCAAGGCGTGCCCGAGCGCGAAGTCACCTCCCTCGGTTCCGGTTTCGTGATCGATGCGGCGGGCTACATCGTCACCAATAACCATGTCATCGGCAATGCCGACCAAATCACCGTTATTTTCCACGATAACTCACACCTGCCCGCCACCATTGTCGGCCGCGACGCGAAAACCGATCTCGCCCTCCTCAAGGTCAAAACCGATAAGCCCCTCCCCGCCGTACATTTCGGTGATTCCGACGCCATGCATATCGGCGATTGGGTAATCGCGGTGGGTAATCCCTTCGGTCTTGGCGGCAGCGTTTCCGCCGGCATCGTCAGCGCCCGTGGCCGCAACATCAATGCCGGTCCGTTCGATGATTTCATCCAGACCGACGCCGCCATCAACCGCGGCAATTCCGGTGGCCCGCTGTTTAACACCAAAGGTGAAGTCATCGGCATCAACGCTGCCATCTTCTCGCCCACTGGCGGCAACATCGGCATTGGCTTCGCCGTGCCCTCGTCGATGGCCAAAACCGTGCTCGACCAATTGCGCCAATACGGCACCATCCATCGCGGCTGGCTCGGTGTAAAAATTCAAGAAGTGACGGACGACGTCGCCAACGCCCTGGGCCTCGATAAACCCCATGGCGCGCTCGTACTCGAAGTCAGCAAGGGCAGCCCCGCCCTCGGCACCGGCCTACAAGCAGGCGATGTCATCATCCGCTTCGATGGACACGATATCGACGAAATGCGCAAACTCCCACGCGTGGTTGCCGAAACCAAAATCGGCAAAAAAGTTGAGATGGTGGTCTGGCGCAAAGGCAAAGAAGTACCGATCGAACTCAAGGTCGGCGAACTTCCCGAGGATAAAGAGCAGCCGGATGCGTCAACTGGCACCAACGGCGACAAGGACACCACCCCACCTGCCACCAAAGATCAGGTGCTCGGTATGGGCCTCATCCCTCTCACCCCACAATTGCGCCAGCAATTGAATATCCCTGCAACCGTCAAAGGCCTCGTCGTGGATGATCTGGATCGCACTGGCGAAGCTGCCAAACGCGGCATCCGCCCAGGCGATGTCGTGGTGGATGTCAACCAAACCGCGATCGACTCCGCCGCCACGCTGAAGCAAGCCCTCGCCGCCGCCAAAAAATCTGGCCGCGATTTCGCACTCATGCGCGTGGCCCGTGGTGGCGATATGATCTTCGTCACCGTCGCCGTAACGGATAAGAAATCATAATGAAAAAAAGATGGCCGTCGTTCTACACATGATTGCAATCTAACGTTCAACTGCAGGAGTACGACCATGAAAACTTTATTCACCGCCCACGCCACTACCATCGGCGGCCGCACCGGCCATACCGAGTCCGACGACAAACTAATCTCGATGGACCTCGCCTTCCCCGGCACCGGCAAAAAAGGCACCAATCCTGAGCAGCTTTTTGCCTGCGGCTACTCCGCCTGCTTCGGCAGCGCGATCGACCACGTCGCCAAACTGCAAAAGCTCACGACGGGTGAAATCAGTGTTCAAGCCGATGTGAGCTTAAACCAGGACGAACAAACCGGCTTCTCCCTCGCCGTTACCCTCAACGTGACATTACCCGAACTCAGCGGCGCGGCAGCCCAAAAACTCGTCGAAGAGGCTCACAAAATCTGCCCTTACTCGAAAGCCACCCGCGGCAATGTTGATGTAAAATTGACGGTCAACAACACCCCTGTCGCAAAAGCAGCATAACCAATAAGATTCGTCACCTTATTACAAATGGGGTGACGAATTTCTATGCCGCCACCCACTCATTTTGCGGCACGCCCAGCACGTAAAGCAACGCACTCAAATCCCCAAACCGAATCGCCGCCGCGGCACGCGCCTCCACCATCGGCTTCGCGCGGTAAGCCACGCCCAAACCGGAAGCGAGCATCATCGGCAAATCATTCGCCCCGTCACCCACCGCCATCGTCGCGGCGAGCGGAATACGACGTTTCTCAGCAATGAATTGCAGTGCGTTGAGCTTGGCATTTTTATCCAAAATCGGCTCCACCACTTTGCCGGTGAGCTTACCATCTACCACTTCCAACTGGTTCGCTTCCTCCGCATGAAATCCCAATGCATGCGCCACACGACTAGTGAAAAAATCGAACCCGCCCGACACCAGCACCGTGTAAACCCCCCGCGCGCGCAGCGTCCCAATCAACGTCCGCGCACCCGGCATGAGGCGAATCCGCTCCGCGAACACCTCACCTAACGCCACCTCCGGTAACCCTTTCAACAACGCCACGCGCGCGCGCAACGCTTCTTTGAAATCTAGCTCCCCATTCATCGCCCGCTCAGTAATCGCCGCCACATGCGCGCGCAAGCCAACACGATCGGCAAGCTCATCAATGCATTCCTGCTGAATCATCGTCGAATCCATATCGCTGATGAATAATTGTTTCTCGCGATGCTCAGTGGGCTGAATCACCGCATCGATTCCCGCCTCACGCGTGAGGCCGAACAGTTGATTTCCCACCGCCTGCGTTGGCGCATACTCGAGCAACAAATCCACGGCATAAGGCGAAAGTCGCACTATCCGCACCGGATTCACCATCGCCCGCACCACGGCAAGGATACGGCTATTATCCGCAAGCGGAGCCACGTTGGAAGGCGCAATCAACGTCAAAATATGCATATTGGTCTCTATAATTCTTGGTCGTTTTATCGATGCGGCACTGCTACAAGATGCGCTACATCATCAGCACTCTTATAAATTTACGCGCGCCATGCCTAGCACTAAAACACCTGATATTTACGTCCTCATGGGCCCAACCGGCTCGGGCAAATCCGCCCTCGCGATGCGTGTCGCGCAGGCGCGCCCCACCATCATCATCAATGCCGACGCGATGCAGATGGTAGACACGCTGCGCATCCTCACCGCACGGCCGACGGAACAAGAAGAAAAAGCCGCAGAACACGCGCTTTACGGCGTTCTCGCGCCTGAATTTCCAACCTCTGTTGCCGCTTGGCTCACACTCGTTGAACCCGTGATTCACCGTGCTTTTGCTGAAAATAAGCTCCCGCTACTCGTCGGCGGCACAGGCATGTACATCAAAGCACTCATGGAAGGCCTCGCCAGCGTCCCACCCATTCCAGAATCCATTCGCCAGACCTATCGCACGATGGATCATGCCAAGTTATACACAGAATTACGGAAAATTGACCCCCTCATGGCAGACCGTCTAAAACCCGGCGATACGCAACGAATTACCCGCGCTTTGGAGGTCATAGCCGCCACCGGCACCAGCCTCGCCTCCTGGCAGGCGAAAAAATCTAACCCACTGTTTCCCGGCAGCGCGTTTAAAACTTTCCACATAGATATCCACAGGCCAAAGCTCTACGCCCAGATCAACCACCGCTTCGAACGCATGATGCAAGCCGGCGCACTCGACGAAGCGCGCTATTTAATGACTTTGAACCTACCCCCTGACACCCCCATCACCAAAGCTCACGGCGTCCCCGAACTCATCGCCCACCTGCGCGGCGAAATGAGCCTGGAATCCGCGATCACTAAAGCCCAGCAAAACACCCGCAACTACGCCAAACGGCAAATGACGTGGATTCGGAATCAAATGCCGGAGGCAGTGGCGGTAACGCCAGACGCAGATACTGAGTTCTTCATCAAATCTTAACATTCAGTGGTCGGCTTTCTCTGTATGAAAGCGGCATGTCAACAAGTCATGCAGCCACAACCAACCTGTTTCTTGAAGCGCCACCCGATCCATTTTTGGTGAAGCTGCTTGAAAGCACGCGCGCGAATTTAGCAATAAAACGCGAAGCTGCTGCTGCAGAAGCGCTAGAGGCTCGGGAACTAAACGGCGGTGAAGAATTGAGAGATGATGAGACGGGAGCCATTATTGAATTACAAGATCCGGAAGAGACGCAACGATCCTATGATTACGTCGATGAAGCGCTAGAACATCTCGAGAAACAGCTTAAAGCAGCTAAAACGATTGGAGACCAACAACGCGCCTTTATCGGCACGCTCCAAGAAATATTATGGGATGTAGAACTGTTCCACTTCGATGAGCATGCATATGAATTAGCCATGCAAACGATGGAGGCTATTGGGGATGCGTATAGTAAGGCAAATCCTGAGCTAGCAGCCACCGCAAAAAACCCATTTCATCTCATCAATTCGTATGCCTACCTTGCCGAAAAAACACGTCCCGCAGTTTCAGCCATGGTCATCGCATATCAATTACACAATGGTATTCCCCGCGCTGAATGTGAAGAGACGATTTATGGGTTAGCGCGCACCCTACGTCCAGAAATCGATGAAATGGCTGAAAGGAACCCCGCTGAGATCAAAAAAGCCATAGGTGAGGTCTTTCTTGAAATCTTCGAACCATATCGACATGTTTTACCTATCCGTCCTTGCTTAGAAATGGCTTATTTTATTGATGAAGAAGCACGACATTGTCCCCCACAAATGCCCGATTTCGTCGCACGGCTTCATGGCAAAAGGCGATTGCATTCCGCTGCCATTGTAAACGATAACGTAAGTACTGCCGATGCTCTTATAGATGAATTGCATGTACCTCACCTCTACGACGAACACACCATTGCACATGCTGATGCTAAATTAACCCCTCTTTTTATGCAGCATGCTGATATGGAAGGCGACACTGAAGATATGATGAATATGCTTATTGATTATCAGCTTGCCACGCAATTTCGGCATACAGAGCAGGATAGTGCTTCTCGTTCATCCGTCTCTACAACTCGCGGATAACTGGCACATTCAACTGCCCACCTTGCACTCCCGCCCTGTAAATGCTAGCTTCGCCGCCCACAACGAGGCTTTTATGACCGAACCGCAGCAGCTCACCGGCGCAGAAATCGTGATTCAATCGATGCTCGATAACGGCACCGAAGTGGTGTTCGGCTATCCGGGCGGCGCGGTGTTGCCGGTCTATGACGCGCTGTTTAAGCAGAACAAACTGCGTCACATCCTCGTCCGCCACGAGCAGGGCGCGGGCCACGCGGCGGAAGGGTACGCACGCTCGACGGGTAAAGTCGGCGTCGTCATGGTCACCTCCGGCCCCGGCGCGACCAACATGGTGACAGCGCTCACTGACGCGCTGATGGATTCCATTCCGCTCGTCTGCATCACCGGTCAGGTGCCGACGCATCTCATCGGTACGGATGCGTTTCAGGAGGCCGATATCGTCGGCATCACCCGCAGCGCCACCAAACACAATTACCTCGTCAAATCGGTCGATGACCTTGGCCGCATCATCCATGAAGCGTTCCATGTCGCCACCACCGGCCGCCCCGGCCCCGTGGTTGTTGACGTGCCGAAAGACGTGCTCAACGCCATCGGCGATTATCACGGCAAACCGCAGGAGCGCCGCCAATCCTACAAACCTGTCGGCAAACCCGACGCGCGCGCCATCGACCGCGCCGTGGAGCTGATGGCCAAAGCCAAACGCCCGCTCTTTTTCGTCGGCGGCGGCGTGGTGAATGCGGGCGAGGACGCTTGCGAGGCGCTGACCAAACTCGTTCACACCACGGGATTTCCTATCACCACGACGCTCATGGGCCTCGGCGCATTCCCAGGCACGGACGATCTCTTCCTCGGCATGCCCGGCATGCACGGCTCGCTTGAAGCCAATATGTGCATGAGCGAGTGCGACGTGATGATCAACATCGGCGCACGGTTTGATGACCGTGTGACCGGCCGCCTCGATGCATTTTCGAAAAAATCCAAGAAAATCCACGTCGATATTGATGCGAGCTCGATCAACAAAATCGTCCCCGTCGATATCGAAATCGTCGGCGATGCGGGCGAAGTCATCGAGATGATGCTCACCACCTGGAAAAAGAAAAAACTCAGCCCGCAAAAAGAAGCGCTCAGCAAATGGTGGAAGCAGGTCGATGCCTGGCGCAAGCGCGATAGTTTCGGCTACAAACAAACCGGCAAACATATCAAGCCGCAGCACGCGCTACGCCGCCTGAACCACTTCCTGAAGGCCAAGGATTTCTACGTCACCACCGATGTCGGCCAGCACCAAATGTGGGCCGCCCAGCACATCCTCTACGACAAACCCGGAAGGTGGATGACCAGCGGCGGCCTCGGCACCATGGGCTACGGGTTCCCGGCCGCGATCGGCGTGCAGATTGCGCATATGAAAAACCCGGTCGTGTGTGTGACCGGCGAATCCAGCTTCATGATGAATATTCAGGAGATGTCGACCGCCGTGCAATACCGCCTGCCAGTGAAAATCTTCATCCTCAACAACCAATATATGGGCATGGTCCGCCAGTGGCAGGAGATGTTTTATTCATCCCGCTATAGCGAGAGCTACATGGACAGCCTGCCCGATTTCGTGAAGCTCGCCGAGTCCTTCGGCATGCGCGGCATGCGTTGCAAAGACCCGTCAAAACTCGACGCCAGCATCAAAGAAATGCTCGACCACAAAGGCCCCGTATTGCTCGATTGTTGGATCGACCCCAATGAGAATGTGTATCCGATGATTCCGGCAGGTGCAGCGCATCATGAACTAGTGCTAGGGCCAAGTGAAGCAGCACCGATACTCGATAAGAATCGGGTGTAATCTACCAACAAAATTCAGGAGTCACAGATGAAACACGGCACAGCCTTCGCTCTCTTATCGCTCCTCATCCTCACCGCCTGCGGTGGTGGCTACCAATACCACGCCCGCACAGCCGGCGAAGTGCCCGCGACCATTACGGAAGCCGCCGTCATCAATGGCATCACCGAGCGCGTCTCGATCAAGAAAATCAACGAAGTTGCCGTTTCTCACGACTGGATCGGCACAAAACGCGGGTTCGAGCTAAGCCCTGGCGTAAATCGCGTCACCTTCTCTTACGACTGCAATTATCCCAACACCTATTTCAGAGGGCAGGACATGGTTTTCGTGTTTAATGCCCAGCCCGGCGTCGCCTACGCCATCGAAGCCGCCAAGGACAGTACAGGCATCCGCTCAGGCCAAACCATCACCATCAGCCTAAAAGATAGTGCCGGCCAAGTGCTCGATGCACGTCGCATTACATTAGGGCAAGCCTCTCTAGGCGGGCCTTTCTAAACTGCAACCAGCGGCGGGAGCATGACGCCCCCGCCGAATTTAACTACCACCCACTCTTCCAGTCACCTTTATAAGGCTGGCCGTTGCGGTAATACATACCACGTTGATAATAATCACGGTCACTAAATCCCCAACGATATTCATGCGGATTCGAGGCCGTGCGCGTTGTCACACCCGTCCATGGCGACACATCCCAGCGATTGCGTTCACCCATCGTGCCACCAATTGGCAGCAAGGTGGCGCTATATTGCGTGGTCATGGTGCGATCGTTTCCGGCGCTAGCGTTATTGCTGTTGCCTGCCGTTGCCGCACTTACAAATCCAGTCGCAACCATCGCCGTTGCTGCAACCATCACCGCCACATGGCGGCCCGTAATTATCGAGGTCATAAAAAATCCTTTCATCAAGGTGATTGCCAAACCCAGCGAATGCCGAGCCATCCCGCCGAGCGACGAGAACATCACCCTAGAAAGCTCCTTCTAAATTCACGATGTGCTAAACTAAGCGGAGCCTAAAGAGACGATAAAAATCGCATGTATGGATATCCAGTGAGCAGTATTACGGCACCAAAATCGTGCTGCCCGTCGTGTTTCGTGCCTCAAGCGCCCGGTGCGCTGCCTCGGCATCTTTCAATGCAAGTTTGTGCGCGACACTCATTTTAATATCGCCACTGGCGATGAGCTTGAACAACGCTTCTGCTGCTTTCATATAAATCGCATCGTCCATCATATAATCCATCAACCCCGGCCGCGTTAAAAACAGTGATCCGCGTTTCGCGAGCTCTTGAATATCGAACATGGGAATCGGCCCCGATGCTTGGCCATAACTCACCATCATTCCAAGTGGTCGAAGCGAGTTGAGTGACGCGATAAATGTCGAGCGTCCCACCGCATCATACACGACTGGCACGCCGACACCGCCCGTGAGTGCGCGCACGCGTTTGGCCACATCCTCACGCCGATAGAGAATGATTTCGTCGCACCCATGTGCTTTCGCCACCGTAGCCTTATCATCACTGCCGACGGTGCCGATAATGCGCGCGCCCATTTTCTTCGCCCATTGTGTGAGAATCAGCCCCACACCACCGGCTGCTGCATGCACCAAAATCGTATCGCCCGCACGCACCGGGAATGTCTCATGCAGTAAATACCAAGCCGTGAGCCCCTTTAGCATCGCACTGGCCGCGATCTCTTCGCTCACACCCTCAGGCAATTTCACGCATTGCTTCGCCGCAATGTTGCGTTTGGCGACATACGCCCCCATCGGCCCGCGGCCATACGCCACGCGATCGCCGACTTTAAGTGTAGACACCCCCTCACCCACCGCCTCAACAATACCCGCCGCCTCCATCCCGGGGATTGCCGGTAATTGCACTGGGTAGTAGCCATTGCGGTGATACACATCGATGAAGTTCAACCCAATCGCTGTTTGCCGCAATTGCACTTCACCTGCCCCGGGGGTACCCACCTCAATCTGCGTCAGCTTCAGCACATCCGGGCTACCCTTGGCGCGGAATTGAATTGCATCGACCATGATTTCCTCCTATGGGCGCGGGCATGAGCACTGCTTCCACCATCTACGCCCTCGCCTCCGCCCCTGGCAAGTCCGGTGTCGCGGTGTTTCGCATCAGCGGCCCAAAGGCGCGCGACGCGGTAGTTGAGCTCGGTGTTGAAACGACATTAACCCCACGCCTCGCGACGTTGGTGACACTCGTGCATAACGCAAGAAAAATTGATCAGGCGCTGGCCCTATTTTTTCCATCCCCATATTCGTTCACTGGTGAGGATATTGTCGAACTTCATACCCACGGCTCCCGCGCCGTCACGAAAATGCTCCTAGAGGCATTAAAATTGATTTCGGGTCTGCGTATGGCCGAGCCGGGTGAATTCGCCCGTCGCGCTTTCCTTAATCACAAGCTCGACCTCGCCCAGGTCGAAGGCATGGGCGATCTCATCGATGCCGATACCCCCACCCAACATGCCCAAGCCATGCGTCAGCTCGGTGGGGACACGACACGGCGCGTCGAGGCGTTACGGGCGGCGATCCTTGAACCCCTCGCCCTCATGGAAGCCTATATCGACTTTCCCGACGAAGAGATCCCCGACGAAGTCCTCACTCAAACCACACAGCATGTTGATGAATTGATTAAAGAAATCAAATATTTATTGGACGATGGTCATATTGGCGAGAAGATCCGCGAAGGCCTCGAAATTGTCATTTTAGGCGCCCCAAATGCCGGAAAATCAAGCCTTCTCAATGCCCTCGCCCGTCGCGATGCTGCGATTGTTTCCGCCGAACCGGGCACTACCCGTGATCTTATTGAAATACAAATGGAAATAGCTGGTTACGCAGTTACTTTGGTCGACACTGCCGGCATCCGCGACGCAGCCGGCGAAATCGAGTCTGAAGGTATCCGCCGCGCCCTCACCCGAGCCCAAAATGCCGACCTAAAACTCCATTTGGTGGACGTCACTACGTTAGCGGAATCGATGAATAAACTGGCGGCCTTTGTCGACAAAAACACCATCCTCATCGCCACCAAATCCGACCTTGCCCCTTTACCCTCCAATCTGCCCTTCCCCGCCATTGCCATCTCTACCCAAACCGGCGACGGCATTGATCGACTCATCACCACCCTCATCGAGGCGATCAGCCGACGGATGGAATCGGCCAACGCCCCCCTCATCACCCGCGCCCGCCACCGCGAAGCCTTGGCCAATGCCGCAAAGCACCTAGCCCGGTTCCACGCAAACGGTGCCCTTGAAATTAATTGCGAAGAGCTACGCTTATCCGCCAACGCCATCGGCAAAATTACTGGCAAAATTTGGGTGGATGATTTATTAGACCTCATCTTCAGCCGTTTTTGCATTGGAAAATAGCGAACTAGGAAAAATGTTTCACGTGAAACATTCACTGACGAAATTTTTGGTAAGACTATGAATGAGCATGTTTTTGACGTGATTATTATCGGCGGTGGCCACGCCGGTACCGAAGCCGCGGCAGCCGCGGCACGCCTCGGCGCGCGGACAGCCTTGCTCACCCACAAACGCGCGACCGTCGGTGAAATGTCCTGCAACCCAGCCATCGGCGGCATCGCCAAAGGCACCCTCGTCCGTGAGATCGATGCCCTCGACGGCGTCATGGGCCGCGCGATTGACCGTGCCGGCATCCACTACAAAATGCTCAATGCCAGCAAAGGCCCCGCCGTCCGCGGCCCCCGCGCCCAGGCCGACCGCAAACTCTATCGTGAAGCCGTCCAATCCATCCTCGCCGAGTACGACAATCTCACCATCATCGAAGATGCAGCGGCCGATATTGTCATGGAAGATGGACAAGTCACTGCCGTACTCGGCGAATCAGGAAAACAATATTCCACACGAAGTGTGGTCCTCACCACCGGCACTTTCTTGAATGGCCTCATCCATTGTGGTGAAAAGCAAACACCCGCCGGTCGTGTCGGCGAACTACCTTCGGTGGCCTTAGCGAATTCGATTCGCAAACTCGGCCTTACCCTTGGCCGTCTCAAAACCGGTACCCCTGCCCGCATCGATGGTACGACGATCAATTGGGGCATCTGCACCCCGCAACCCGGTGATAATCCCCCCGTCCCCTTCTCCTACATGACGGACGAAGTCCGCGTTCCGCAAATCACTTGCTACATCACCCACACCACCGCCGAGACCCACGAAATCATTCGCGCCAATGTCCATCGCTCGCCGATGTATTCGGGTCAAATCCAATCCACCGGCCCACGTTATTGCCCGTCGATTGAGGACAAAATCGTCCGCTTCAGTCACCGCGAACGCCATCAAATTTTCCTCGAACCTGAAGGTCTCGATGATACCACCGTTTACCCCAACGGCATCTCGACCTCCCTCCCCGAGGAAGTTCAATTAGCCATGATCGCCTCTATTCCGGGTTTGGAAAATGCTCGCGTCCTCCGCCCCGGCTACGCGATTGAATATGATTATGTCGACCCACGCGAACTAAAGCCGACATTGGAAACAAAAAAAGTCACCGGCCTTTACCTCGCCGGACAAATCAACGGCACTACAGGCTATGAAGAAGCTGGCGGCCAAGGTATCGTCGCGGGACTCAATGCCGCCCTCGCCGCCTCCGATTCGGCACCTTTCATTATCGACCGGAGCGAAGCCTATATTGGCGTCATGGTTGACGATCTAATTACCCTCGGCACCCAGGAACCGTACCGGATGTTCACTTCCCGTTCCGAGTACCGCCTGAGCCTCCGCCCCGATAATGCCGACCTTCGTCTCACTAAGCGTGGAATCGATATCGGCTGCGTCGGATCTAAGCGCACTCAAATGTTCCACGTGAAACAATCCCTCCTCACCGAGGCCCTGAATTTTGTTTCACGTGAAACAATTTCCCCCACCAAGGCCAAAGCCCTAGGGCTGACCATCAACCAGGACGGCGCCAAACGGTCGATCCTCGACCTCCTCAATCACCAACATATTACCTACGACCAACTCACCACCATCTGGCCAGCGTTGAATGACCTCCGCCCCGACATTCGAGAGCAAGTGGAGATTGAATCCGTCTATAAGTCCTACCTTGACCGTCAGCAAACCGACATCGAGCTCTTCAAACAAGATGAACAGCTCACCATCCCGGATGGGTTTGATTATGACGCCGTCGGTTCCCTCTCGAATGAGATCCGCGCCAAGCTTCGTCAGACCCGACCCGCCACCTTGGGTGCCGCTGGACGCATACCTGGGGTTACCCCGGCCGCAATGATGGCCATCCTCGCCTTTATGAAACGTCGCCATCAAGTCGCCTAAAATGTTTCACGTGAAACATTCTTGACAGTCACCTGTTTCACCCAACTAATTTCATCGATAAGATCACCTTGGGCCACTCTATTCGTTTTGTAGCGGGGTTTTTCGTCATGGTAGCTTGGCGACTCAAAAGCTAAAAGTGCGGCTCCCCACGTATCGTCGCCATCACGATTATAATGGAGTCAACCAGCTAAAAATGTTTCACGTGAAACATTTTCGATGATAGTAGTTTTGGCATCACACCCGCTCACATCAAAAAATGGTCGCATGTCCCCCTCTTCCGACAAAACCTATATCCCTTCAAAAAATGTTTCACGTGAAACATTTTTACATCTCGAGCAATATGCCGCCCTACTCCTCAAATGGAATCAGAAGATCAATCTCATCGGCAAAACCACGGAAAATGAACTCTGGGCACGGCATATCGAAGACAGCCTACAATTGCTTCCGCTCATCCCCTCCTCCACCAAAACACTGGCAGATTTTGGCTCTGGTGCTGGTCTTCCGGGCATCATCATCGCAATCGCACGACCAGATATTTCGGTAACGCTCGTCGAACAAGATCAACGCAAATCCGCCTTCCTCATCGAGGCGGCACGCGCGCTTAATTTATCCAACGTCACCGTCATGGCGTGCGATATTCACAATGTCGATGTGGGCTTCGATATCGTCTGCGCGCGAGCATTAGCGCCACTTTCCGAGCTTTGCGCCCTCGCCTATCCACGCTTGGGGAAAAATGCGATTTGCCTCTTCCCAAAAGGCGAAAACTTCGCTACTGAGTTAGCAGAAGCTGGGGATAAGTGGCAATTCAAACATCACGAAATACCCAGCAAAACAAATGAAAAATCCTGCATAGTTTCGCTGTCGGAATTATCACCCAAGGGATCGGTTAAGCAATGACTCGAATCATCTCTGTCGTAAATCAAAAAGGCGGTGTCGGAAAAACCACTACCGCCGTGAACATGGCAACCGCCCTCGCCGCCATTGGTAAACAAGTGTTAGTAATTGACCTTGATCCCCAAGGCAACGCCTCAACGGGTTTGGGCATTGATCAAAACCAACGCGAACGCACTTCCTACGATGTGCTCATCGGCGCGGCCACATTGGAAGAAACAGCCCAAAAAACACCGATTCCGCGGCTTTCCGTAGCACCGGCCACCATTGACCTCACCGGTGCTGAAATCGAGCTCGTAGGCATGGATCAACGCGAATACCAGCTAAAACACGCTCTCGCTGATATGCCGCATTTCTGGGATTATGCGATTTATCGACTGCCCGCCGTCCTCGGCCTACTTACCATCAACGCCCTTACGGCCAGCGTGCGGTTTTAATCCCTCAATGCAATTCTACGCTCTCAGGAAACAGCCACCTTTTGAAGACGATTCGCCTCGTACAGGTCAATTTAAACCCCCATATTGCCATCCACGGCGTGACGCTGACGATGTATTCACCGCAATAAGCTCACCGAGCAAATCGAGGAAGATGTACGCGGCTTCCTGGGCGACGATGTTTACAAAACCGTGATCCCACGCAACGTCCGCATGTCGGAAGCGCCAAGCCACGGGCAACCAGCGCTGGTCTACGATCTGCGCTGCCCGGGTTCACAAGCCTATCTGAGACTCGCAAAGGAAATGATCCAGCGCGAAAAACAATTCGCGGCGCAAGCTGCGGCAGTCGCATAACGAACACTAACGGCAAGAGGAGCGTGAAACGGGCAGGGGAGAAGAGGGCGCAAAGCTCCATAAACTCCACAGTCCAAACTCACGGAAACATATGGCAATCACTACGAAACCAAAAGGCCTGGGTCGCGGCTTATCATCATTGATGGGCGAGGCGGCACCAATCGCAACACCAACACCCGCACGCGCAAATCCGAAAATACAAGAAGCAGCGGTTGCGCAAGCTGCAGCAGCCGTCACGACACCAACGGCGTCAGCCCCCGCGAACACACTTCCGGTTGATCGTCTCAGCCCCGGCAAATATCAGCCGCGCCGGCATTTCGATGAAGAAGCCCTCACTGAACTCGCCGATTCTATCGAGAAACACGGGCTAATGCAGCCGATCGTCGTGCGAGCGATTAAGGAAGGCCGTTACGAGATCATCGCGGGCGAGCGCCGCTGGCGTGCCGCCAAGCTCGCACAAATGCGAGAGGTGTCCGTCATCATCCGTGATATCGAGGACGCGGAAGCACTCGAATTAGCCCTCATCGAAAACATCCAACGCGCCGATTTGAACCCGCTCGAAGAAGCAGCGGGCTATCAACGCCTGATGGATGAATTTGGCTACACGCAGGAAAAACTCGCGCCGGTTGTCGGTAAAAGCCGTAGCCATATCGCGAACCTGCTGCGCCTCCTGAAATTGCCGGAATCGATCAAACAACAGATCGATACTGGTTCGATAACCATGGGCCATGCCCGCGCACTGCTGATGGCAAAAGACCCCGAAGCTCTTATGCAAAAAATCCTCGAAGGCGGGCTTTCTGTTCGCCAGGCGGAGGATTATGCCAAAGGCAACATTCCAAGCCCCACCAGCGTAACAAAAGCGGGCGAGGGGGCTACTACCCCCAGCGCGGATGTCCTCCATCGTGCCGCAAGCGAAAAAGGCGAGAAAAAACCATCGAGCAAATCCACCTTCGCTAAAAACGAAGACGTGCTTCAGCTTGAAGCCATGCTCGCCGAAAGCCTGGGCCTACGGGTCAGTATCAACACCAGCGGCGCACAGGCCGGTGAAGTGGTGATCGGCTATGATTCGCTTACGCAACTGGACGAAATTCTGCGTCGCTTGGGTGGCAGTATTTAGCAAAAAAAATGGCAAGTCAGCCAGTTGCAACGGCGGCGCGAGCATTTCGCGCGTCCAATCTTCACACAACTGTCACACACCAAATAAGGGTAAAGGGCTATAGTTTTTCTACCGCACCAACGCATAGGAGAAAATCATGGCCGAAGAATGCAAATTGACCCCCGATCAGCTCGCCGCCATCGCCAAATTATCTGGCGTTGCCGGAACCACTCAACCGCCCGAAAGAATCCATATAGCAGCGGTAAAACTCGGCGATGAAACCGCATATATTAGCCAATCGGCGGCATCACCTAAAGGCCCCATCACTGTAACGCATGCGAACGGCAAAACAGAATACGAAATGCGTCCCGCCTTTTTAGGTAATCCGCAGTATTTCGATCAGCTTGCTGCCATCGTGAATGCAGGACCTGTAGTGACAGAATCTGCCCATCTTTTGGCACGAGCAGGTGCCGCTGGCGATACTATCCTCACCGAGGCATCACATATCGTAACCCCTCCCTGCACCCCGCGTATCGGAATTACGCACCCAACGGGTGTCAATGACAATTGGCTTGGTGGCGGCAACGGTGGTGGCGGCGGCAACGGTGGTGGCGGCGGCATCGGCGGCCCACGCTAGTTTAAGCCGCGCGCTTTTGCTGAACCAATTGTGCGATTTCCATCAACCCGTGGCCCATGCGGGTGAGGGACTCATCACCATAACGTTTAGAATCAAGCTCCAGCAACTGTAGTCGCGCCAATGCTGTCGCACAGGCCGCTGCATTCCAACGACT
>JBGAJE010000176.1:0-2801 GCA_044225085.1 Rickettsiales bacterium
ATGAGAGTTTACTAGAGCGTCCTGCAGAGTTTTATGCCGATAAAATAGCAGTAAAAGTTCTTGGAGATGATATCTTTCGTATATTGATAGAAAATTTTCGTGCGCAGGATCCTTTTGGTGCTCTTATGGAAGGCTTGATGGGAATTCGCAATCAGGCAGCGCTAACACAGGCGAAGGATGCTTTAGGAAAGCGCTATGGTGAGTTTCTAGCTCCCGATTTAATCAACACATTAGCCCAGTATGCGGTGAAGCGTAAATTTGATTTTGAAAATCAGCCTTCTATGGATAAGGCAATTTCTAAAAAAGGTGCGTATCCTCACGATTTTGATCGTATTATGTACTTACTGGAAGACACCCTTCGTTCTCGCCATACGCAGCCCGCACGCAATCGATAGTCTATCAATAAGCGCACCCCAACCAAATAAAGCATAGCCCATGCCCAAACAATCCTACACTCCTGGCATCACCATCCACGTCGATGACCGCATGCAGCGCGACTACAGCTATCGCCTCAGTGCGCCGGTGGGCAACCAGTTCGCCAAGGATTTTAAGCCATTTTTCACCCCGCAACAAATGCTCGAGCAAGGTGTGTTCGAGGGCAAATATTGCAACGATTGCCAGGATGAGCTGCCGACTGAATGGTTCAAAAACGCCAAAATCAGCGACGTGGCCGACGAATCCCTCAATTGTTTCGGCATCAAAAGCCGCCAGCCGCTTTCCGTCTGGCTCGAGAAAGGCTGGATCATCGGCCCCGATCCACGCGGCTGGTTTCAATGGTATTGCCGCTATTACCTCGGCCGCCGCTTGCCCGAGGTCGATGCCATGCAGATCAAGCGCTGGCGCGCTTTTACTCGCCATGCTGCACAAATCCGGGCAAATTGTGAGCCTTATGACTTCAGCTGCCGCCCCCGCCAGCGCCAGGCCTTGCTGCAATGGGCCTATGACCCCTTCATTTAGGGCCAAAAAACCCTTGCGCTGAGGCCTAGCCTGTGGTTAAAGCCCCTTCCCTGTCACTTGGGTATATGGGGCGAGCCACCGCATTGGGCGGATGGGTCCCCAACCGAAAGGAGATTCGACATGGCTGCAGTACTTCGTCTCGCGCGTGCGGGCACAAAAAAGAAACCGTTTTACCGCATTGTGGTCGCTGACCGCCGTGCACCGCGTAACGGTGATTTCATCGAAAAACTTGGCACCTTCAACCCGCTGGTCGCGAAAGACAGCGCGGAACGCGTGACGCTCAACACCGAGCGCGCGAAGCATTGGCTTAGCGTAGGCGCTCAACCGTCGGATCGCGTGAATAGCTTGCTCGCGAATGCTGGCCTCACCAAACATGCCGACCATAGCGGCAAGCCGCAAAAGTCACGCAAGAAAGCCGACAAGCTGACCCGCGTCGAAAAACGTGCCGCTGCTGAGGCTGAAGCAAAAGCCAATGCAGCTGCGGAAGCAGAAGCGGCGAAAGCCGCGCCGGCTGAAGAAGCCGCACCGGCGGCAGCGGAGTAATTTCACTTCGCTTTACCAATGACGATCAAAGGCGGCAGCGATGCCGCCTTTTTTCATGTGCGATGGGTAAGGTGTTTGCCTCTCATTGGTAAATATTGCTGCGTGCGCGTTGTCGTATGATGTCGCTTGCGCGCGATGATCGTGTGAAAAAAATTGATGCGATGATGGGGATGCGGGCAGACGGTTTTTTATGCGCGGGGGATATGATTTCGAACATTCGTGACGGATGTTTTGTGCATTATTTTTGAGATAGTTTTTGTGGAAACAAAGTATCTACGCACTAAATGCTCATGCGATAAATGAGTGAATAAAAATGATTCGTGCATTTTGATGATGGGTAGCGGCTATCCCCTCCCCTATCGATCGATATTTGTATGCAAGGGTGAGAGCCATTGAGCGTAGTTGCCTCAAATGCTTTGGATTTACGTTAATAGATAGCATTCTCCAAATTCCCAAAATATTTAACCATTTTAACCGAAAATTAGGCTTTCCGGCGTAAAACCAGGGGTAGGGACGGCTATGTCTACGGTCATGGATAAGATCCCATTCCTCGCACGCAAACCACGCTTCGTCCACCGAACGATGCGTGAGTATGGTTACCAAAGGTACAGACACTTCGAAGTTCAACGAGGCTTTGCGCGACGCGCGCGAGAAAGCACGCGATGCGGTCGCGGGCCTGGGTGCTGCTTATGTGTTGCCCGAGGGGCAGCAGTGGCAGGGGGAAAAAACCAGCCTCGTGATTACCTCGGATGATATTAACGGCATTATTGTCGAGGTGGTTGCGCGGTTAAGCAATGGGCAGGTGCCGCCTGCGGAAATTACAAAAATTTGTGCCGAGCTTGGAAGCAATGTCGGCGCGCCGCGTAGCAAACTTAGCGATATCCGCGCCGGCGCCATTGCCGATGCTGCACGTGTTGCGAGTGAAGCAGCCGCCGCAGCGAATGAAACGCCGGAGCAAACGAAACAGCGTTTGTGGAATGAGATTGGTAAATTAAACGATGAGAACCGCAAAGACCTCGCCAGCTTAGGAAAATACCTGACCGAAGAGCAGAAGCAAAAACTTGCGGAGCTCGAGGAAAGACTCAAACAAGCTCAAACCGAAGAAGAAAAAATCGCCGCACAAAAGGCGCTTTCGGCATACCAGAAGGAAGTTGGTGCGCAAGTGGTGCGTAAAGCTGAAGAGGCGGGTGATACAACGGGTGTGGAGACTGGTAGACGAGTTGTAAGGCATGCTGAAGAAGCGGAAAAGAAAAGGGCAGCAATTCAACATAGCAACAAAGATATACATGCCACCGAAGTGA
>JBGAJE010000010.1:0-21602 GCA_044225085.1 Rickettsiales bacterium
TGAAAAGTTTCACGATCTCGTCGTTGTACTTTGGCGCGGCGCGCATTGTCGATTCCATTCTTACCCCACTAATTTTCCGGCCATCACCAGCAGTGTGGCGCCGTTGAATGCCATGGCAGCCCGGCCGATCTTCTGGATCGTCGGTCGCCATGTACGATTGAGAAGCTGCACACTGCCGCTTGCGATGAGAAGCGCAGGCACGGTGCCGAGTGTGAACAGCGCCATCGCCCACATGCCCAAGAGTGGGTTTGCGAGAGTGGCGGCTACCATCAGCGCAGCATAAAGCAAGCCACAAGGCATAAAGCCCATAAGTACACCACGCATGTAATTGGTATGGGCGGTAACATTGCAAAGTGTGTGGTTACGCCGCGTCATACTACTTAGAATAAACATCACTCCCGCAACAATGAGCATCGCAGAAGAGAGGTAAGGCCAAAACGGAAGGGCAACGATTTGCTTGGCGAAAAGAGCCGCCATAAAACCGAGCGCACTATAAGTGGTAAGACGGCCAAGATGATAGCTCCATTGCGAACCATGGTGGAGACGTTTACCACAACTACCAGCGCAGGCGCTTTGTCCCGCCACCATCGGCCCGCACATAGCGAGGCAGTGGCTGAAGCCTCCCGTTAATCCGCCGAAAAAAAATACCGCAAACAGGCCCCTATGCCCGCTCAATACCGCTGCGCAATGTGCTAATAATGCTTCCACGTTTATCCTTTGAAAGACACTCTAGAATCTTGGCATTTCAGCGCCTTGACTTGAATCAAGACTCACCGGCAGCTCTTATTAATTGGCATTAACGCCGGTTCTCCCCGAGCCATTGCCCGACATTGCAGTCTATTGAAATATATTGGAATTTTCTCTTTCCAAAAGCCGGGATTTCATGGAATCGCGAGGTTCGGTCTCTAAAGGACAGTGGGGATATATTAGCACCCCACCGCTCAGCAGTGTTTATTTAGCTGCCCATCAATTTTTACACTTTCGCTACATCGTCATCGCTACCCTGTAGGCAACTGGGAGTGACCTATGGATATTGCGTATTTCTTTCTCGGCCTTGGATTCTTTCTGCTTACAGGCGGGATGATGCGGGGCTTCGGCAAGCTGGGAGGAGAGTGACATGGACCCGCTGCTCATCATCAGCGCCATCAGCGCGCTTATCCTTTTTATCTACTTGCTCGTCGCCCTGCTTAAACCGGAGCTATTCCCATGACTATTGATAACGGCACATTGCAAATCATCCTCTACCTCGTAGTGCTGCTCGCGCTGGTAAAACCGCTCGGCGGATATATGGCGCGCGTTTACAGCGGCGAAGCAAAATGGCTCGGCGCCATAGAGCGGGTATTTTATCGCACCGCCGGCATCGACCCTGCGCGAGAAATGGGCTGGAAGGAATATACGCGTGCCGTGCTGGCGTTCAGCCTTGGCGGGCTGGCGCTGCTTTATGCGCTGCTGCGCTGGCAATCACATCTGCCGTGGAACCCGATGGGGATGGCGGATCTAACGCCGCATCTGGCCTTCAATACGGCGGCGAGTTTCATCACCAACACCAACTGGCAATCTTACGGCGGCGAAAGCACGCTCAGCTATTTCAGCCAGTTCTTCGGCCTCACCATGCAAAATTTTGCGTCGGCCGCTGCAGGCATGGCAGTGCTTGTCGCATTGATCCGCGGGTTGGCACGGCGCAACACCAAAAACATCGGCAATTTCTGGGTCGATCTGCTGCGCGGCAATCTCTATATCCTCCTGCCGCTCTCGCTGATTTACACGATGCTGCTGGCAGGGCAAGGCGTGGTGCAGACTTTCGCGCCCTACGTGAATGTGCCGATGGTCGAGTCACAACAAGTTGCCGAGGCGCGGGACGCTTCCGGCACAATAACAACCCCGGCACAAACCGTGACCGAGCAAACCATCGCCGTCGGCCCCGCCGCATCGCAGATTGCCATCAAGCAGCTCGGCACCAATGGCGGCGGCTTCTTCAACGTCAACTCCGCGCACCCGTTCGAGAATCCGACACCCTTCGCCAATTTTCTCGAGATGCTCGCCATTCTGCTGATCCCGGCGGCACTATGCTACACATTCGGCGTGATGATCGGCGACCGTCGCCAGGGCTGGGCCGTGTTAGCCGCGATGACGATTATTTTTATTCCGCTAATGATGTACGGCGTCGCGCAGGAGCAGCACGGCAACCCCAAGCTGGAAGCCCTCGGCGTGATGCATGACGGCAATATGGAGGGCAAGGAAACCCGCTTCGGCATTGCCAACTCCGCGTTATGGGCAGCGGCAACCACCGCGGCCTCCAACGGCTCCGTCAACTCCATGCATGACTCCTACACGCCGCTCGGCGGCCTCGTGCCGCTGCTACTCATCCAGTTTGGTGAGGTGATTTATGGCGGTGTCGGCTCCGGCCTTTACGGCATGCTCGTCTTTGTCATTATCACCGTATTCATCGCGGGGCTCATGGTTGGGCGCACGCCGGAATATCTCGGCAAAAAAATCGGCGCGTTTGAAATCAAAATGGCCTCCGTAGCGATTCTCGTCATGCCCGTGACGGTGCTGTTCGGCACCGCGCTCGCGGTGCTGACGGAGGCCGGACGCGCAGGCATCCTGAATCCCGGCGCGCAGGGTTTCTCCGAGATCCTGTATGCCGTAAGCTCAGCCGGCAACAATAACGGCAGCGCCTTTGGCGGACTCACCGCCAACGCACCTTTCTATGATACACTGCTCGGCATCTGCATGCTGATCGGAAGATTCTGGATCATCGTGCCCGTGCTGGCGATCGCCGGTTCCATGGCCGCCAAAACGCCTACGCCGCCTTCAAGCGGTACACTGCCAACCCACACGCCACTGTTTATTTTCTTTCTGGTCGGCTCAGTCATTCTTGTCGGGGTACTGACCTTTGTGCCCGCCCTCGCGCTGGGGCCGGTGGCAGAACATTTCACCATGATTTCGGGGAAGTAACATGACCAGCCAAGCCATTCCATTTTCACCCACCGACCCGAACGTCATTAAAACCGCCATCATCGCCGCGCTGGGCAAATTATCGCCCAAGACACAACTGCGCAATCCGGTGATGTTCGTGGTCTATATCGGCAGCATCATCACCAGCATTTTCTGGCTGCAAAGCTTGGTAAAGCCCGGCAGCGAACCGGGCTGGTTCATCCTCTGGATCGCGCTGTGGCTCTGGTTCACGGTGCTCTTCGCCAATTTCGCCGAGAGCATGGCCGAGGGCCGCGGCAAAGCGCAAGCCGAACATCTCAAAGCCTCCCGGCGCGATACGATAGCAAAAAAACTGGCAAGCACCGCTGACCGCACCCGCTACAAATCCATCGCTTCCACCGAACTGCGCATCGGCGACCTGGTCCTGGTCGAAGCAGGCGAATTCATCCCCGGCGACGGACAAGTCATCGATGGCATCGCCTCGGTCGATGAGTCCGCCATCACCGGCGAATCCGCCCCCGTCATCCGCGAATCCGGTGGCGACCGCGATTCCGTCACCGGCGGCACGCGGCTGCTTTCCGATTGGCTCGTCATCAAAATCACCGCCAACCCTGGCGAAATGTTCATCGACAAAATGATCAACCTGGTCGAAGGCGCGAAACGCCAAAAAACACCGAATGAAATCGCCCTATCGATTCTCCTCGCCGCCCTCACGCTCATCTTCCTTATCGTCACCGCATCCCTGCTCCCGTTTTCCATCTTCGGCGTGCATCAGTCCGGCACCGGCGAGGTAGTCACAATCACCGTGCTAGTGTCACTGCTTGTCTGCCTCGCCCCCACCACCATCGGCGGCCTGCTATCCGCCATCGGCATCGCCGGCATGAGCCGCTTGATGAAAGCCAACGTCATCGCCATGTCAGGCCGGGCGGTGGAAGCAGCCGGCGACGTGAATGTGCTGCTGCTCGATAAAACCGGCACCATCACCTTCGGCAACCGCCAGGCCGTGGCATTTATTCCCGCCACCGGCGTCACCGTCATGGAGCTCGCCCTCGCCGCCGAGCAATCATCATTGGCGGATGAAACACCCGAGGGGCGCAGCATTGTCGAACTCGCCCACACCGCCCACAACATCCCGCCGAGCGACCCAATGCAGTTGCAGGCAACCGTCATCCCCTTCAGCGCGGAAACACGCGTGAGCGGTATCAAGCAAGCCAAACGCACCATCCTTAAAGGTGCGGTGGACGCCATTGCCAAACATCTCAAAACATTCGGTGCGGAGCTCGATAGCCATGTGAAACTGGAGGCGGAAAAAATTGCACGCACCGGCGGCACGCCGCTCGTCGTCGCGGAGAATGACCGCACACTCGGCGTCATTCACTTGAAGGATGTGGTGAAACCCGGCATCAAAATCCGCCTCCATGCGCTGCGCCGGATGGGTATCAAAAGCATCATGATTACCGGCGACAACCCGCTCACCGCCGCCGCCATCGCCGCCGAAGCCGGTGTCGACGACTTCCTCGCCGAAGCGACGCCCGAGGACAAACTCAAACTCATCCGCGAAAAACAAAAAAACGGCGAAATGGTCGCGATGGTGGGCGATGGCACCAATGATGCCCCCGCCCTTGCGCAATCGGATGTCGCGGTGGTGATGAACTCCGGCACACAGGCTGCCAAAGAAGCCGGCAACATGGTCGACCTCGATTCCGACCCGACCAAGCTGATCGAGATCGTCGAAATCGGCAAACAACTGCTGATGACGCGCGGCGCGCTCACGACATTCTCCATCGCCAACGACATCGCCAAATATTTCGCCATCGTCCCCTTCGCCTTCGCCAGCACCTATCCCGCCCTCATCAAGCTGGACGTCATGGGCCTCGGCACCGCCCATAATGCCATTCTCTCAGCGGTAATTTTCAATGCGCTGGTGATCGTGGCCCTCATTCCATTAGCGCTGAAAGGCGTGAAATACCGGCCCGTCGGCGCAGCGGAAGCGCTGCGTCACCACGCGCTTGTCTACGGTTTGGGCGGCATCGTGGTGCCGTTCATCGGCATCAAAGCCATCTCGGTGCTGCTTCAATTCATCGGCGTTGCGTAGAGGATCATATGAACCAGATTCGCCCCACACTCGTTTTCCTCATCCTGCTCAGTTTGCTATGCGGAGGCATTTACCCCTTCGTCAGCACCAAGATGGTGCAAGCGACATTCCCGACCGAGGCCCAAGGCAGCCTGCTCTTAGGCAAAGACGGCAAACCGCTTGGCTCGGCATTGATCGGCCAGAATTTCAGCGAACCCAAATATTTCTGGGGCCGCCTCTCGGCCACGGCGCCTTACGCCTATAATGCCGCATCATCGAGCGGGAGTAATTTCGGTGTCAATAACCCCGCTCTGCTCGATGCCGCCAAAGCACGCATCGCCGCATTACACGCCTCCGATCCGGCGAATGCGGCACCGATCCCCGTCGATCTCGTCACGGCATCCGGCAGCGGTCTCGACCCCCATATCAGCATTGCCGCCGCCGAATACCAACTGGCCCGCGTCGCGCATGCGCGCGGCCTGCCGGAAGCAAAATTGCAGGAATTACTGCAGCATTATACTGAAAATCGTCAGTTCGGAATTCTTGGCGAACCGCGTGTCAATGTCCTGAAACTAAACCTCGCCCTTGATCGCATGTTGTAATTCTTTTCCGAGAAGACGATATATGCAGTAATGGCCGACAACCGCCCCAATCCGGATGCTCTGCTTCATTCGATGCAATCGCACGCACCGAAAGGGCGCGGTCGGCTCAAAATATTCTTCGGGGCATGCGCAGGGGTGGGTAAAACCTATGCCATGCTCTCCGCCGCGCAGGAGAAGCATGATGACGGGATCGATGTATTGGTCGGCCTAGTCGAAACCCACGGCCGCGCGGAAACGCAGGAGCTGCTGCAGGGGCTGCCCACCTTACCGCGCATCACCGTCGACCATCGCGGAGTCGCCGTGCATGAATTCGACCTCGATGCCGCACTACGGGCTAAGCCTGCGTTAATTTTGGTCGATGAGCTCGCGCACAGCAATGCCCCCGGATCACGCCACCCGAAACGCTGGATGGATATTGCCGAACTGCTCGATGCGGGCATCGACGTCTATTCCACGCTCAACGTGCAGCATGTCGAAAGCCTCAACGATATCGTCACGCGCATCACCGGCATCCGCGTGAAGGAAACGGTGCCGGATAATGTATTCGATAGCGCCGACGAAGTATCGCTGGTCGATCTGCCGTCGGACGATCTGCTGGAACGCCTGCGTGAAGGCAAGGTTTACACCACCGATATGGGCCGCAAACGCGCGGCGGATAATTTCTTCAAACGCGAAAATCTACTGGCCCTGCGCGAACTCGCCCTGCGGCGCGTTGCCGAACGGCTCGACTCGCATACTGGCGAAAATGGCGGCGCACGAAGGGTGGGTGAGCGACTCGCCGTCTGTATCGGCCCCGGCGACCTAACTCCCAAATTGCTGCGCACCACGAAACGCATGGCGGATGCACTCCGGGCAACCTGGGTAGCGCTCTATGTTGAAAATGCGCGCCACTACCGCCTCGGCCATGCCGCCCAGCTAAAGCTGGAGCGCAACCTCCGCCTCGCCGAAGAAATGGGTGGAAAGACGGAATTGCTGCAAGGCGAGGACGCTGCCATCGCCATCGCCACCTACGCCCACACCAAAGGCATCACCAAAATCATCACCGGCAAACCCCCCAAATCTTTCTGGCGCGAATTTCTACAGCGCTCCCTCGCTAATGAACTGATTCGCGCGAGTGACCGGATTGATGTATATGTAGTTAGTGGGCACGAACATACCGAGCCCCTCTCCATCCACGAAATCAAACCGCCGCTGAAGCAATGGCGTGGCTACGCCATCGGCTTCCTCCTTACCGCACTCATCACTGCGGGGGGCATGCTTATTCGCCAATCGTTCAACAGCGAAAACGTCATCATGCTCTATCTGCTCGTCATGATCGTTTTGGCAGAGCGGTATGGCTGGGCGGTATCGATGGTGACGAGCTTTCTCTCGTTTCTTTGCTTCAACCTCTTTTTCGTACAGCCTTATTATTCGCTGACCGTGAATAGTTATAACGATGTGGTAACGTTGCTATTGCTGCTTGGCATTGGGTTTTTCGCTAGCCTGCAAACCTCCAATCTTCAAGCTCAAAGCCGCTTTTTCCGGCGCAAAGAGCGTAATACTGCGGCACTTTATTCGATGTCACAGGAGCTAGCCAATACTCGACGACATGATGATCTCACCGCTGTCATTCAGCGCCGCTTAGAGCAAGCGCTGGATGGCACGGCGCTGCTATTCTTCCCCGACCCTCATGGCGATTTTGAAAGTTTCGTCAGCACACAACAAGTCGGCGTAAAAGAAGAAGTCGTCATTCGCTGGGTGTATGGTCACCAGCAACCTGCGGGGCTCGGCACAACAACGATGCCCAGCGCCGCTGGCTATTTCGTGCCGCTACGTGGCTCCGCCGGAACTTTTGGCGTGCTTGGGCTCATCCCCCATACCCAAGGCCATGTGCTTAGCCCTGAAGAAAAAGATATGGTCGATACATTCGGCGCACTGGCCGCTGCAGCGCTCGAGCGCGTCACTATTTCAGCCGTAGCAGAAACCCGTAAGATCGAAGCCGAGAGCGAAAAATTGCGCAATGCCCTGCTCAGCTCCGTCAGCCATGATCTGCGCACACCTCTCGCCTCAATCAAAGGCGTCATTAGCAGCTTGTTGTTAGAGGATGACCGCTCCGATGCAAAAACCCGCCACGAACTACTCAATTCAGCGCATGATGAAGTTGCACGGCTGGAACGGGTGGTAAGCAACTTGCTCGACGTAACGCGTCTTGAGGGTGGCGAAGTGAAATTAAAACTCGATTATTACTTCGCGTCGGAACTAATCGGAAGTGCCATTAAACAAACCGCCTCATTGTTAAAGCAGCATCATGTCACGACCGATCTTGACCAGCATTTGCCAGCCGTATGGGTCGATGGGTTACTCATCGAGCAAGTACTGATCAACTTGCTGGAAAATGCCGCCAAATACACGCCAGCTGGTAGTGCTATTCACATCACCGCAAAATCTATTAACGCACAAAGGCTGGAAATCGCGATCGAAGATAACGGCCCCGGCATCCCACATGACCAGGAGCAACATATTTTTGATAAATTCACCAGCTTTGCTGCCCAGCAAAACACCTATGGCGCCGGGCTTGGCCTCACTATTTGTCGTGCCATTATCGACGTGCATGGCGGCACTATTGCCGCCCGTAACCGCGAAGTCGGTGGGGCACGTTTCAGCTTCACGTTGCCCATCGCAGCCAACCCTGAACTGGAATCAGCCGATGCCGAGTAGCAAAGCACATATCCTCATCATCGACGATGAGCCACAAATCCGCCGCTTCCTAAAAGCAACGCTCAGTGGTCACGACTACGAAGTCAGCGAAGCCACCAACGCCGCCGAAGGCGCAAAATTGCTTAGCGTCCATCCGCCGGAATTACTAATTCTCGATCTCGGCCTTCCCGACAAAGATGGGCTCGATGTACTGAAAGAATTACGCAATTGGAACAAGCTCCCTGTGATTGTGCTATCCGCCCGCGGCTTCGAGCAAGCGAAGGTCGATGCGCTCGAAGCCGGAGCCGATGATTACCTCACCAAACCATTCGGTGCGGCTGAATTACTCGCCCGTATCAAAGTGGCGCTTCGCCATGCACGCCAAGGTCAGGCGCCATCATCGGAGATATTTAAAAGCGGTGCGCTTTCCGTCGATCCCGAAAAGCGCGTCGTATCGGTCGATGGCGCAGAAGTGCGGCTAACTCCCACCGAATACAAACTGCTTGCCACCTTGGTGCAGAACGCGGGCAAAGTTGTAACCCACGGCCAACTGCTGCGCGAAGTATGGGGCAAACGAAGCAGCGAACAAGGCCACTACCTGCGCGTCTATATGCAACATCTACGTCAAAAACTCGGCGACGATGCACTTAGTCCGCGCTTCATTATTACCGAAACTGGCATCGGGTATCGACTCAAAGAATCGCAAAGTTAAACGACGTAGAGAGCTACATCGTCAGATTAGAATCGATAGCTCACGCCCACGCCCATCACCAATGGATCAATATCCACATTAGCGCGCACGCCACTCGAAAATTTAGCCGTCGTGCTGACGAATATTTTTTTCACATCGACGTTCGCATACCAATTGCCACCCATCGGTATATCAGCTCCAGCTTGAAGGGCGCCACCCACGCTGTCAGTATAGCTCACCGAGCCCAACGCGCCACCTTTCGTGTCATAAAAATGCGTATAGTTGATACCCGCGCCGACGTAGGGAAGCACATCATGCCAATAGGTTGCATGGTATTGCAGCGTTAATGTCGGCGGCAGTAGCCACGCACTTCCCGCATCCGCGCCGGAGCTATGGCTGAGATCATGCTTCGTCGTGGCCGCAATTAATTCGGCAGAAATATTCGGTGTAAAAAAGTAACTGGCATCAACTTCAGGCGTCACGCTGTTATTGACATTTACAGAGCCACCTACAGAAGCGTTACTATCTTCTTGCGGCACAACGCCCAGCATACGAACACGCACCAAAACATCTCCTTGTTTAAACGGGCTAGTTTCGGTAGCAGCGACAGCAATATTTGAAAAAGCGAGCAGCGCGACTGTTGCAAGAAGTGTGATTCTCATTGATTCCCTCCATAAGTGTGATGACGCAATATTAGGGGACTCAAGCACAAGCGCGCCTTGACTGTAATCAAGCAGCCTTCGCCAGTTGAAAGAGAAGAACTCCTCGATGCGAAGTCGAATTACTTTATCTAATAAAATCAATAAACAAGCGGGCTATCGTCGTCCACCGCATCTGGATTCGCTCGCGCTTCACAAAAAAAAGCGGTAGAAACTCGCCTATTCACAGGAACCTCGCATGCGCATTTTATTGGTAGAAGACGATCGTATCTTGGGTGCCTCGCTGCAGAAGGCGCTACAAAAACGCGGCTATGGAGTAGATTGGCTGCAAGATGGCGAATCGGCCATACTCGCATTAGGTAACCCTGAATATTCGCTGTTCTTGCTCGATATCAACTTGCCCAAAGCGACCGGTCTAGAGATTCTGCGCAAACTACGCAGCGAGAAATTGGAAACGCCCGTCCTCCTACTCACCGCCCGTGACAGTGTCGAGCAAAAAGTCGCTGGTCTCGATAGTGGCGCCGACGATTATCTTGTCAAACCTTTCGACCTCGACGAATTGCTCGCGCGCGTCCGCGCCTTACTGCGCCGAAGCGAACATCGCATGCAAACTGCGCTGCGTTGTGGTTCGGTCGAGCTCGATCCCACCGCCAGCGTAGTGAGAAACAATGGCGTGCAAGTCGTCGTCACCGCCCGCGAATTCCGCGTGTTAAAATTATTGATGGAGCGTGCCGATAAATACATCACCAAGAGCGACATCGAATTCGCCCTCTACGACGCAGAAAGTATGGCCGAGAGCAACACGATCGAAGTTGCCATTTACAACTTACGCAAAAAACTCGGGCCCGATTTCATCAAGTCCATCCGTGGCGTCGGCTACATGGTCAACGCATGAAGCGTACCCTCACCGGTCAATTATTTCTTCGGGTCACCCCTATTGTGGTGGCGATGTTGATATTAACGGTCGTCGTTGCTTTCTTAAGCTGCCGCCGCGAAATTAACTACGTATACGACATCCAAATGGCAAACGACGCCAATGTGCTCTGGAGTTTAGTCCAAGACGAAATATCCGAGAAAAATTCAAAAAACCTCCGCGCCACCGAGTATGAGGGCGCCAACAAAAATACGCCTGTCTGGAATAACGAGGCGGATGATTACGGCGACGCACGCATGTTCCGTATTTGGCACAAGCATGATATCGTCATGGCATCCGACACGGCATTACCCGATAACATTCCCCGCCATAGCCGTGGCTTTACCCACGCCACCTATCAAGGCACCACCTGGCGCATTTACACCATGGTACAAAGTGACGGTGACATCGCCGTGGAAGTTGGAGAAAAACAAGCCCTGCGCAATGCTCTAGTTTGGAATATTGTCATCGATTTATTTCTTCCTCTATTACTCGCTGTGCCTTTAGTGGGCCTAGGGTTATGGGTAGGCATCCGCCGTAGCCTAAACCCCATCCGTGCGCTGGTGCGCCAAATTCAGCGCCGCAGCCCGGATGATCTGACGGAACTTGGCGCCAATGATCTCCCGCGCGATCTCAAACCTCTCGGTAAATCAATCAATCGTCTCTTCGGCAAACTATCTCACTCTCTCACTGCGGAGCGCCGGTTCGCGGATCACGCTGCCCACCAACTGCGTACGCCACTTGCAGGTTCGCGCTTGCTCATCCAAATGCTGTATAGTGCTGATAGCGATGAAGAGCGTCAGGCGATTTTGGCCGACCTCGCCGAAAGCAATGATCGCGCCACCGAGCTAATTCAAAAACTCCTCATCGCTGCCCGCGTTAGCCACCAACCTGTATCATTGCAGTCCGTGCTGATTTACCCCGTGGTTGCCCGCGTTATCGCCGCGCTCGCCCGTGTTGCCGAGCAAAAAGGACTGGTCCTATCCCTCGAAGGCGACGAAACATTAACCGTTATTGCAGATGAAACCCTCCTCGCCCTCATGGTCACGAATGTGATCGACAACGCAATAAAATACTCCCCCCAAAACAGCGAAATCACCGTCACAATCAGCGCAATTGGTGACGAATGCCGCCTAACCATCACCGATCAAGGCCCCGGCATCCCAGAATCCGAGCGCGATTTGGTGTTCCAGCGTTTTTACCGCTCTGACGTAACTGGAAACGAAGGTACCGGCCTCGGCCTTGCAATTGTTGATGATATTGTAAATCGCTTTAATGGCAGCATCGAACTAAGCAAAAACGAGAGCCAGCAAGGCTTACGCGTCACTATTGATTTGCCGCGCCCCTAGCCATTCAGTTTCGATTCAGTTTCAATTCAGTTTGCCGTTAAGTAGTTCTGCTATAGCCCCCAACTAAGGGGAACAATCATGCAACTCTATTGCGATTTTGACGGCACCATCACACGCGAAGATGCGACCGATTATGTATTAAGCCGCCTCGCCGATCCCGCCTGGGAACTCATCGAGCAGGAATGGAAAGCCGGCCGCATTGGCTCGGCAGAATGCATGAGGCAACAAATCGCCCTCATCCGCGCCGATCAGGAAACGCTTGATAACACACTCGACACCATCGCGATCGACCCACATTTTGTTTCTTTCATCGCCTTCTGCCGCACCCACGGGGTGGAGGTGACCATCGTCAGCGACGGGGTAGATTACTTCATTCGCCGTATCCTCGCCCGCGTTGGCCTCGCCCATTTGCCCATCGTTGCTAACAAGCTTGTCGGTGAACAAACTGGCTTCGCCCTCCAATCTCCCTTCAGCGATACGGAATGCGCTTCCGCATCTGGCGTTTGCAAATGCCGCGCGGTAGAATTAGGCAACGAGCCCCGCATTTATATCGGCGACGGACGCTCCGATTTCTGTGTCTCGGATAAGCCAGAAATCGTTTTCGCCAAAGGTGCGCTTGCAACATACTGCGCGCAACGTGCCATCCCCTATATCGATTTTACCGACTTTGCCGACATTACCGCCGCGCTGGGTCGTTTATTGCCGAAACCAACCTTGAGGGTTCCGGCACAATTTCCTGCTTTTTCCTAAACCTTTTACCGCGAGATTTTCATGCCTCACGCTCTTAAAAAAGCTCAACCCCCTGCCGCCGCCATATCCGAAGACGAACTGCGCGTGCTAGAAGAACAATATTGCTCCTTCGGCGATACGGTGCATTACATGGAGCAACCAAAATTTTTCCATCACTGCGATGGCAGCTTCATTTACGATGCCGAAGATCGTCCATTCCTTGATTTACAAATGTGGTATTCGGCCGTCAATTTCGGCTACCGCAACCGCCGCTTGAACGACGTCGCACACCGGCAGCTCGACACGTTGCCGCAAGTGGCCTCGCAATATCTACATCGTGAAAAAGTTGAGCTCGCCACATGGATCGCGCGCGATATGGAAAATAAATTCCATCGTAAGGGCCGTGTGCATTTCAACGTCGGCGGCGCGCAAGCGGTGGAAGATTCGCTCAAGCTCGTGCGTAACTACACTGGCGGCAAAAGCTTGATGTTCGCCTTCGAGGGTGGCTATCACGGCCGCACGCTCGGTGCGTCGGCCATCACCTCTTCCTACCGCTACCGCCGTCGTTACGGCCATTTTGGCGATCGCGCCCAATTTATCGAATTCCCTTACCACTTTCGCGGCCCGAAGGGCATGAGCAAGGAAGAATACGGTGAGCTCTGCGTCAAAAAATTCGCGCGCCTGTTCGAGACGGAATATAATGGCGTGCTTGATGTAAAAACCGGCCAGGCTGAATATGCTGCCTTCTACATCGAACCCATCCAGGGCACGGGCGGCTATGTCATCCCGCCCAAAAATTTCTTCCCAGAATTGAAAAAAGTCCTCGACCAACACGGCATCTTACTCGTCGTCGATGAAATTCAAATGGGTGTTTACCGCACCCAGCAAACTATGGAGCATCGAGCATTTTGGTGTCACACCGGATGTGCTAGTCTTCGGCAAAGCCATCACCAACGGTCTGAATCCACTTTCCGGTATCTGGGCACGCGAGAAATGATCAACCCGCAAATTTTCCCCGCCCGGCTCTACCCACTCCACCTTCGCCAGCAACCCCATGGGCACCGCTGTCGCGCTGAAACTCTGCGTATGTGCGAAGAAGAGAATTTCGAGCAATCCGTCGCCGAAAAAGGTGCGCGATTCCTCGCCGGTATTCAAGAATTGCAAAAGCGCCACAAAATCATCGGTGATACCGATGGTCTCGGCCTCGCCTTGCGCATCGAGGTTTGCAAAGAGGATAGCTTCACGCCCGACAAGGCAACCCTCGATTGGATCGCCGAAGAAGGCATGAAAGGCGATATCCTGGTCGATGGTAAAAAATACGGCCTCGTACTCGATGTTGGCGGCTACTACAAAAACGTTATCACCCTCGCCCCCGCACTCACCATCAGCAATGCCGAGATCGATTTGGCACTGCGTCTGCTCGACGAACTCTTCACCCGCGCCAAAAAACGCGTATGAAACTCTGCCTCCTCCATCTCGACGACGCACTGCAATCACAGACCGATTTCATCGGCCACTGTGAGCGCAATGGCGGCCGCCACTTGCATGCCGAATCGCTCGGCAGCGCCGTCCGCTTATGGGGGAAAGACGCCACGCTCGACCAACTCGGCGCACTAATTTGCGGCCAATTCGCCAATCTTGGTGAAGAACCGAAATTATGGTTCATGGGCTCGGGCGATTTTCACCATATCAGCGCCCTGCTGATCGACCGCGCCGCCGCCGGTCGTAGCGAACCTATTACCGTCATCCATTTCGATAACCATCCCGATTGGGTGCATTTCCATGGCGGTATGCATTGCGGTTCATGGGTCAATCGTGCTGCTGCCAATCCAAATGTCGCCAAAGTCATCACCCTCGGCGTCTCCAGCAAAGATTTGGTGCGACCCGAATGGAAAGGTGCCAACCTCTCGCTCATGCAAGAGGGAAAACTCGAGCTTTTCCCCTTTTGGCACGCTCCCAGCCGCGTGCGTAAACAGTATGGCAGCGGCGCCGGTTACAGCCAAACCAATGGCCACATCAAATGGCGCACCATCGCCGAGCAAGGCAATGGCCCTTTCCTCGCGACGCTTCTCTCCCGCATCGCAACGCGCGATGTTTACCTCACCATCGACAAAGATGTCTTGCGCGCCGAAGACGCGCTGACCAACTGGGATCAAGGCCAGATGCAACTGCCCTATTTGCTCGAAATTATTCAAACCATCGGTGGTCATCACCGCATTATCGGTGCCGATGTGACTGGCGATTATTCGGCGCCACATTACAGCGGCAGCATGCTTACCCGCGCCAAAAAATACGGCGAGATTTTTATGGATCAACCCCGCTGCCGACCAAACGTCACCGAAGCAGCAAGAGTGAACAGCGCCAGCAACCACGCATTGCTCGATGTGCTACAGCAGGTCATGGCATGAGCACCACGAACATATTCCTCATCCTCTTTTGCGTTCTGACGGAAGCCGCACGCGAACTTTGTTTCAAACGCGCCGCCGATGGCAAAAGCCTGCTAGTGGCATTGCGCAATCCCCTCATCTGGGCTGGCATCTTCTTTTGGGCAATAGAGCTCGTTGCTTGGGTCCGCGTGCTGGAATTCGTGCCACTCACTGTCGCCTTCCCATTGATGGCGCTCATCTACGTCCTAACATTTTTTGGTGGCGTAATATTGTTGAAAGAACCTCTAACGAAACGTCATGGCATCGGTGCGCTGCTTGTCACCGCCGGCGTGGCATGCATTGGGAGTACCGGATTATGAAACAAGAAACGACCTCGCGCATTTTTGCTCACTCGCGCATGGATATTATTCCCGTCCTCGCTGCTGTAGCGCATCTCGCGTTCAATGCATGGTTGATTATCGGCTTTGCCGACCGCCCCCTCTGGCTCTCCGCCATCCTCGGCGTCATTTACGCAATTTCGATCTCATGGAATATCAACGGCGTTTCACATAACTTCATCCACACGCCCTACTTCAAGCCGCGCTGGATGAATTATGGCTTTAGTCTGCTCGAATCGCTAGCAATCGGCTTCAGCCAAACCTATTACCGCTGGATCCATATGCGCCATCACGTCGGCAACTCCGACCGCCGCGACGCCAACGGCGACACGGTCGATTGGCTCTCCATCTACCGCCACGGCAAAGGTGGCAAACCCGAAAGTGTTTGGAGCTACACCTTCCTCAGCTTCTTCCGCGACGATATGGGCGATATCCATGCCGCCATCGCCAAACGCAAACCTTTCAATGCCAAATGGGGCAAGTTCGAACTTTACGCCTTCTTCCTGCTCGTCGCGGCTGCCGCATGTTACAACTGGCATGCCGTATTGTTCTTCGTGCCGTTCTATTATTTGGGTAATTGCCTGTCTTCGTTGAATGGCTATTACGAACATCTCAATGGCCAGCCGGAAACGCCGCTTGCCTGGGGTGTCAGCACCTATAACCGCTTCTATAATTGGCTATGGTTCGGCAACGGCTACCACGCCGAACACCACTACCGCCCCAGCACACATTGGACGGAAATCAAAGCCCTCCACAAACAACTCGCGGAAGAACAAAACCGTGCGGGGGTGCACGTCATTAGCACCTGCCACGCGCTTGGTTTCCTCGCGAAAGAAAACCGCCATACCGGCACAACAACCCAGGCAACTGCATGAGCCAATACGATTTCCGCATGGCAGGTTCGCCGAAAAAAGGCATTCTGCTCGTCCATGGATTGACGGGCAGCCCCGCCGAAATGCGCTTTGTCGGCAAAGCACTGAACCGCATGGGATTCACGATCTACGCCCCCACCCTCGCCGGCCATTGTCAGGATGAAGCCGCGCTTACCGCCACCCGTTATGAGGATTGGGTTGACTCCGTCCGCGCTGCCATCCGCCAATTCGCAACAGAAGTGGATGAACTCTATCTTGCCGGTATCTGTGTCGGCGGTGCCATTGCGCTCTACGCTGCGGAGCAAGAAAAACACCTTGTGCGTGGCGTCACAATTTTCTCACCCTTACTTAATTATGATGGCTGGAATGTGCCCTTCTATTACCCCTGGGCCCCCAAAGGCATTCCGCTGATGATGAAACTCCCGCTCATCAACCGCATCGCATTCGGCGAGGCCCCACCTTACGGCATTAAATCCGAGCGCATTCGCAATGCCATCATCGGCAAAGGCGGCAGCATCGAGGGTACATTGCCGCGCTTCCCTGCCAAGTCACTTTACCAAAATTTCCGCCTCAACCGCGAGCTCTGTCGTATCTTACCGAACATTAAAATCCCCACCCTCCTCGTTCACGCGCGTGAAGATGATGTTGGTCATCCCCGCAATGCAATTGCGATTCAACAGCTCCATGGTGGTCACTGCCACATCGCTTGGTTGGAAGATAGTTACCACATGATCCATGTCGACCAAGAACGCCAAAAAGTCGCAAAGCTCACTGGCGAATTCTTCGGCTTGCCAGAAATGCCCGCACCAATGATCGATGAAATGCCAGCCTTGGAGATCGCCCATGGTTAGCGTCCACATCGCCGAAGCGATCGATACTATTGGCCGTGAAGCGTGGAACCACTGCTTCCCTCATGAGCTCGAAGATTTTGATTACCTACGTGCCATCGAGCATTCCGGCATGCAAGGCTTCGCCTGGCACTATCTCTTCGCCACCGATGCCGATGGCACCGTACTTGCCGCCATGCCAGCTTTCTTGAACGACTACGCGCTCGATACCACCCTTGAAGGCAGCGCCAAAAAAATCACCAATGCCTTGCGCGATATTTTTCCAAACGTCCTCACCCTCAAGCTCGCTTGCCTTGGTTCTCCGGATACGGAATATGGCCTCATCGGCTTCCACCCATCCGTTACCGAAGAGCAAAAACCCGCATTACTGCAAACTATGCTGAGCGAATTCGAGCAATTCGCCGCCGCGAAAAACCATTCCCTCATTGCCCTCAAAGACATCCCCGAACATCATCAGCCCTATTGGAAACCCGTATTACAGCAGCATGGCTACCACACCGTCCCCGGCTTACCCGTCGCCGCGCTGGATCTTAATGTCACCAGCATGGACGCCTACATGGCCACGCTATCGGCCGCCACCCGCAAAGATATGCGCCGTAAACTGCGCACCCGCGCTGAGCTTCGTATTGAGCACCGCACCAATATCGATGATGTGCTCCCCGCCGTCATGGCTCTCTACCGCGATACCCGCGCCCGCGCCGACATGCAATTCGAAGATCTCACCGAGCAATTCTTCATCGAAGTACTGCGCACCATGCCTGGTCGCTCCCTCTGCACCCTCTACTTCAAAGACGACGTACTTCTCGCCGCCAACCTGCTCCTAAAAAATGAGACCACCCTGCTCGATAAATTCTTCTGCATGGATGGCGCACGCGGCCGCGAACATAATCTTTACTTCATCAGCTGGTTCACCAACCTCGATTATTGTTTCGCTCACGGCCTTACTCGCTACCAAAGCGGCCAAGCTGCCTATGAAAACAAGCTGCGCCTTGGCAGCCGGCTGGTGCGCACCTATATGCATTTTAAACACCGCAATCGCCTGATGAATGGCGCACTACGTTTGGCGGCGCCCCTACTCGCGCCCGATGATATCCAGGAGGCCGCATGAATCAAGTCAACAGCACCCAATTTGCACCAAGCAAACCGCGCTTCCTGCTAGAACATAGCTGGTGGGATATTTTTCCCGTCACCATGGGCCTGGCCCATTTCGCCTTTCAAATCGCGCTGCTCGTACTGTTTCCCTACCTCAGCTGGTGGCTGTTGATTCCGCTAGGTCTGTTCTACAGCTACTGCATCGCATGGAATATCGAATCCGTCGCGCACAACTTTACGCATAATAATTATTTCAAATCACACAAACTCAACCGCGCTTTCAGCCTCATTGAGTCCCTCGCGATCGGCTTCAGCCAACAGTTTTACAAAACCGTTCACCGCCGCCACCATATCGGCAATTCCGACAAGCCAGATGCACAGGGCAATACCCGCGACTGGTTTTCGATCTATAAATATGGCCACAACGGCCGCCCAGAAAACGTTTGGCGCTACGCCTTGCTCGGTCCTGTGCGCGGCCCTAACGTGGATGTTTACGCCGAAATGGCCAAAGGCGGCCGCGAAGCCGACGTGCGCTGGGCCAAGTTCGAGGATTACGCCCATTACGCCTGGTTCGCTCTTGGCTTCCTCATCAACTGGAAATTCATGCTCTATTTCCTACCCTTCTATTATCTCGGCCATGTTTTCTCGATGATGGTGGGCTATTACGAGCATTACCAAGCCAACCCCGATCTCCCCATCGCCTGGGGCGTCAGCACCTATGGCAAACTCTACAACTTCTTTTGGCTTAACAATGGCTACCACGCCGAGCACCACTACCGCCCCCGCATCCATTGGACGCAAATGAAACATGTGCGCGAGGCCTTACGTGATCACAAATATGTCGATGCAATTCACGTCATCAAACACTCCCATCTACTTGGTTTCCTCGATGCATAAGCCCAACTCATTGACGCTATCCTGGATCGCCGTTCCCCTCTGCACGATGGGTAACCAGGCCTGCATGAAGTTCTTGGCGTTGGATTTAGGTGATCAATCGTTCGGTATGGCCTGGTTCGAACATGCCCTTAAAAAACCTTATATGATTGGCATTCTTGGCTTCGAAATCTTGAGTTTTGTGTTATGGATGCGTATCTTGTCCGTCATGGATGTAGGCCGCGCCGTGCCGCTCACAGCGATTGCTTATATTTTTGTACTTGCGCTCGGATGGTTTGGCTTCCATGAACCCATGCATGCGATACAAATCATCGGCAGCGCACTTATTCTCATAGGGGTTTTCTTGCTCGGCACATCGGATCGTCATCAATCGGAAGTAAACGTATCATGAAAAAATTCACCATCCTCATTCTCGCTTGCCTTCTCACTGCCTGCACTTCGGCTGAGGAGTGCCGCAACAACCTCGACGCCGATGGCGACCCGTTCGAGGCGTGCGACGCATTGAAACCCATCAACCAGCCTATCTTCAGTTTCAACCTTGTGTTTGATCGCTGGCTCATGCGTCCCGTCGCCCATACTTATCATGAACTACCCGATACTGTGCGCGGCAGCGTCGATAATTTCCTCACCAACCTGAGTGAGCCCAGCAATGTCGTTAACAGCGCGTTGCAAGGCGACATGCAAGCCGCCGGCACATCACTCTGGCGTTTCATCCTCAACAGCACCTTCGGCTTCGCCGGCCTGCGGGACTTCGCTGGTGAAAATGGCCTCAAATACAACGATCAGGATTTCGGCAAAACCCTCGGCACCTATGGTGTCGTCGATGGTTCTTACGTCGTGCTCCCTGTCTTCGGCCCCTCTACCTTGCGCGACACCACCGGCAAAGTAGTCGACTGGTTCCTCGATCCCGTGGGTTGGTACCTCAACACCCCTGAATCCATCACCCAGGATGTTGCCGACGGCATCGATACACGTGACGATAAAGACGCTCTGATCCAGCAACTCTATTACGACTCGCTGGATCCTTATTCCGCCACTCGCTCAACCTATCTACAACATAGCGCTTACTTTAATAACTAGGAGTACTCATGCGTTTCGTATCAATTCTCTGCATCACCTGCTTAGCATTCGCCACTCAAGCCGCCGCTTCGCAGGAGGATTGCGAGAAGCTCGTGAAAACCGAAACCGCACACGCAATCGACGTGTTGCATAACGCAAGCCTCGATACCAAAGCAAAAGGTAAGGAACTCGGCGCTGTCTTCCAACGCGTGGTCGATATCGATTGGATCGGTCGCTACGTCCTCGGTCGTTATTGGAAAACCGCCACCCCACAGCAACAGGGCGACTATCTAAGCGTTTACCGCAACTATCTTACACAAAACTACATCAGCAAGCTGGATGATGCCGATAGTATCGATGCCGATACCATCCAAATCCTCTCCATCGCCGCCGCACCATCGGGTAGCGGTTATGAGGCCAAAACACTCATCCAAAGCAAAGGCGACCCAGATACCCATGTCGATTATCTGCTCGATGATAAGGAAGGCAGCTGCAAAGTGCACGATGTCCGCGTTGAAGGTGTGAGCCTGCTCGTTAGCCAGCGCTCGGAATTCGGTAATATCGCCGCTGCCTCAGGAGTCGATGGCATCATCGCCCAAATGCGTGGTAAGCTAAGTCAGAGCCACTAAAACGCCTCAAGCATCGCGCTAGCTTTCTCTTCAGCATTACCACGTTGAGTCGTGCGGCGATGAACGATTCTCTCGCCGTCAGAGCCGCCATCTCGCTTAATGTGCGGTCGGTCTTTTGCAGACGTTAGGAAACACCACACTTGCCAAATGATCGACAAGCAGCTCATACCCTTCAAGATTGGAAGGCTTGGAAATAAAATCATACGCCCCGAGGGAGATACATAATTCGCGATCTTTCGGGTCCCGTGAAGTGGTAAGCACAATCACCGGAATGTGTGACCAGTGCGGCGTCTTTCGGATGCGACTTAATACTTCATAACCATTCATGCGCGGCAATCCGAGATCGAGCAAAATGGCGTCAGGCTTGGGCGCACTTCGGTATTTATCACGCCGCTGCAAAAAGTCGAACGCATCATACCCATCGTTCGTGCAATAAAGTGCAACATGATAGCTACCCTCTTCGAGCAGCTCCTCAAGCAAGTTACTGTCAGCGGGATTATCCTCCACCAACAGAATATGCGATTTTTCCTGTAAGTGCATGACTATCCTATGGTTGGCATTTCTTCGCCCATCAACGGTAGCAGAATATGGAATGCGCTGCCAACTCCAAGGGTTGACTCCACCCAAATTCGGCCTTGATGAAGCTCCGCAATCTTTTTGCATGTCGCAAGCCCGATCCCCGATCCTGGATAGACCGACTGCGCATGTACGCGCTGGAACAAGCCGAAAATCCGCTCACATTGCTCCGGTTCGATCCCAATCCCATTATCCGTTACGATGAAATGCCACAACCCATTCTCACGCAGGCAGGAGA
>JBGAJE010000177.1:0-2695 GCA_044225085.1 Rickettsiales bacterium
CATTGCTCGTTTTTCGGGGTTAGTACGGATGCGGAAGACCAGCTGAATGCGCGGGTGGGCGCCCTATTGCCCGGTATTCGCTATTTCTGGGATTTTGAAGGGGAGGTCAGCAAGCTCTACCGCGTGATGGATGCGGAAGATGCGGTGAGCCTCGACCCTGCCGCCTATCAGGGCTTTACGCTGGTACTCGACCCGATGTTGCGGATGGTGGCACAGATTGATTTGCATGAGGCGACGCATCGCGAGAAGCTGGTGGCGGTACTGGAAAAAATCCGCGCGCAGCAGATCACGACGCCAACGCACGCGCCGATATTGGTGTTGCCGCGGGTGTTCGAGCCGGAATTCTGCCGGGAGTTGATCGCACTTTATGAAACGCATGGGGGTGTGGATTCCGGCTTTATGCGGCAGGTGGGCGATAAAACCGTCGCCGTCTTCAACCATGATTTCAAGCAGCGGTCGGATTTTGCGTTTGAGGCGCAGCCGGAGCTTGAGGGGCTGAGGCGGCAAATTCGGTTGCGGATTGCGAAGCGGCTATTACCGCATATCCAGAAGGTATTTCAGTTCGAGGCGACGCATATTGAGCGTTATGTGGTGTCCTGTTATGAGGCGGGGAAAGGCCATTTCCGCCCGCATCGGGACAATACGACGCTGGGGACGGCCCATCGACGGTTTGCCTGCACCCTTAACTTGAATGCTGAGGATTATACGGGGGGTGACCTGCGCTTCCCGGAATTTGGGCAGGCGACTTACCGGGCACCGACCGGTGGGGCGGTGATATTCTCCTGCTCGCTGCTGCATGAGGCGACGCCGGTCACCCAGGGCAAACGCTATGCTTTTCTGCCGTTTTTCTATAATGAGACAGATGCGCAGTTGCGCGAAAAGAATAAGCAGTTTATTGAATGAGTTGTGTCCACCTCGAGTTTGTCATAATTAGCTGCTATGAGTTCCACCCAACGTAAATACGCTACCGCCAACCACCCGACGATTGAAGCACTCGTTCATGGGCTATACCGCTATAAGGATCGTGCACAGGCGGTGACGCGGTTTAAGCATATCGTTGACCATTTTGTGCTGTCGAAAGATCAACCGGAATCAACGGCGGATGAGCCGGCGGCGCTGTTTTGGATCAAGGGATTCTCGGTGAGTGAAGCGGAAACTGCGAAAGGTTTCACCGGCCATTTCGCCGAAATGCGGATTGTGCGACTGCCCGATGGGCTCTACTCGCTCACGGCAACGAAAATTGACAAGGCCATCGCGAATCACCCGCAGAAGAAGCGGTTGAAGTCGAAGCACCCGAACTGGGGCCACCCGGTAATGCGGGCGGTGAAGAAGAAGAAAGTCTATAGCTCGATCGAGGAAGCGAATGCGGAGCTGGAGCTGTTGCATCTTGAGTTTCCGGAAGTCAGTATCCCAGGACAGGCAAAGCTTTACATCATTATTTACGAAAAACGCGAGGGCATCTCGCGTCCGACGCACAAGATTGCTCTCGAAATTAAGGCGAATGATGGTGGTGGTTTTGTCATCGCCGCGCGTGATAATGAAAAGCCGGCGAAGCCCAAAAAGGCACTGCCGGATGCACAAGCTTCTGAGCCGCTGGTGGCGGATGCGCGACCTGGGCATTTCGCGGCTCAAGTGCTGCTGCGCAAGAAAACCCGCCGCAAAAATGCTGGCCGCCCGGTGACGGGAATGAAGCCTGAAACGGAAGAGTAATTCCGGCCCCTACTTCCTGGCACTTTGGTTCCGTGCATTACTGCCTACCTAGGCATAGGAGGCTTCATGCGCCGTTACATCAAGAGCTATCGCACGCGGAATAATATTCAGGATACGAGTGCGCTTAAAGATCAGTTCCTCAAGCAGCTGACGGAAGAAGCGACATCGGCGCTCTCGGCGCTCTCGGAACAGTTCATGCAGGATTTGCAGACGCAATCCTCGAGCTTGCTGCAAAATATTTTGGGCGGGCTGAGTGGCAATGCGTCGAGCGACTCATCCTCGGATTCGGACATGGCGGCGGGGGATGCAGGTGGTGGGGGATTCGGCACGGCGAGTAGCATCAGTCAATTGCTTTCGACGGGGGTGCGGTATTTCATTAGCCGCCCACGCAAATCGACGCAGACCTATGAGACGAGTCGCTCGATGGATGCGAATACGAGCTTTAAGCTCAGCCGGGCACAGAGTTTGGCGGAGGCTGGGGTGACGCTTTCGAAGGGGGATAAGAATCTTTAAAAAAAAACCCCCGATTCATTGCTGAGCCGGGGGCAACATGGCGAGACTAAGATCGCGTTTATTCAACATTCCTGTGATGATAGAGACACACTCACCCCACAAAGAGAATTGCAGAATGTGCAAGTGGGCTATGCAATTGATGAGGTTTCGACGCCCGCCCTGCCCTCGCCGCGCTCATGTGGATGGTGGTTTTCCCAGCAATAAAAATTTCACAAACTTGTCACACAGAAACTTGTCGAAACTGGTATGGTGATGCTATGTACCATGCTCTCAACGGAACCGGATTTTTAACCCAAGGCTTAGGCGCGATGTTCAACCCCAATGACTATATCGACCTGCGCGACGATGGGTTTGCCATGTGCACCAATCCGATGGCGGATGGTGGGCTTGAGGCCATCATGGTGAATACGAAATTGGCTGGGGAGCCACTGCGGAATTTTGAAGGCTCAATTAAGCGCATGGTGCTTAGCAA
>JBGAJE010000178.1:0-2694 GCA_044225085.1 Rickettsiales bacterium
GTTCCGAACCTTGGCCGACGCCGAGCAAACTGCCCATACCAAGTTTTTTCATCTCAGCTTCACCCAGCACTTCCACTTTCACCCCAAATTTGGAAAGCTTCTTCGCTTCAGCAGCAAGTGTTGCGGGGTAGATAATATTGGCCGGTTCCGTCACCAAATCGCGCGCAAAGAAAATCGCATCGGCCATTGCTCCCAGCGGCGCATAAAGCTTCTTCGCCTTATCCGCAGCGCTGCTGATGATGCTGACAGTTTTCAGCTTCGGTTTATCTTCCGCCTTTTCCTTGGTACGGTATTTATCGAATCGGTAAGCGCGTAATTTTGCGCCAAAGCCGACATGTGCACCTAGCTCTGCTGCATCAAACTTTACCGATTTCGGCAGCGCGGCGATGATATCAACATGCATCACCTTCGCTGCCAATGCGGCCGCGGTAATACTGGCACCGGCCTCTTCAATCACAAGCGAGGTCACCGATTTCACCGGGCCGATACCCATTACGATAATGTGGCTTGGCGATTTTTGCGGATTGAGCAAAGTCAGCGTCTCGCCCTTCTTACCTTTAAAGCCCGCAGCCACGAGGGACTGCGATACATAGGCATGGGTGTTGCCAAGCGTTGCCGCAGGCACTAGCGCCAAATCCTCGGCAACGAGGACAGCAATAGCGTTGCTGCCTTTAACGTGACTATGAGCGGTGGAGAAGGAGAGGGTAATCATGAGAAACCTCGTAGGGTGAGAAGTGACGAGTAACGCCCCCATGAGTTAATGAATCGCGACGGATTAATCAACCACTCACTCCTCCTTGCGTGTGGCTGTGGACAGGCCTATAACCGACCCATGCGTCAATATGAGCGATATCTCTTCATGCATCTTTTTTGGCCGACCGTGCTCATCACTGTCAGCCTCACCAGTATCGTCTGGCTAACACAAATTCTGAAATTCCTTGATTTCATGCTCAGCCGGGGCCTCTCGTTTGGTGATTTTATGTACCTCACCGGGCTCATGCTACCCTCGCTGCTCTTGATGCTGGTGCCCATATCACTGTGCCTGGCAGTGATTTACACATACAACAAGCTTACAGTAGAAAGCGAACTCATCGTGCTCAACGCAGTTGGCGTGAGCAAGTGGCAGATGACTAAACCCGTGCTTCTGCTCGGTTTCATTTGCACCGTTTTTTGCTACGTGCTTTCGCTCTATTTAATGCCAATCGCCAACAGCCAGTTCCGTGATAGTCGTTCGCTTTTTCGTGATAAATACGCCTCCGTCCTGCTTGAGGAACAGGTCTTCAACAACCCAATGGATGGAGTGACGGTCTTCGTGCGTGAGCGGGATGAGAAAAACAACCTCTATGGCATTTTGTTGCAAGATAGTCGTGATCCGAAACAAAACATCACCATGCTTGCCGACCACGGCCGCATGGAGCAAACCCCTAGCGGGCCACGCTTTTATCTGCAGCACGGCATCCGCCAAATGCTCAAAGACGGCCGCGTAAGCTGGCTCGCCTTTGATGATTATGCCATCGATATTGCCTTCTATGGTAAAGACACACAACGTAAGCAAGACCCCGATGAACGCACGATCGGCCAGCTTTTTGATCCCACCGGGCTCACCGATAAACAACAGGCCGCCTACCGCGCAGAGGGTCATCACCGCATTATTTGGCCATGCTTTGCAATGGTATTGCCTCTTTTTGCCCTCGCGACATTAATGTCGAGCGAGTTTAACCGTCGTGGTCAGTGGCGCCGCATGGTGGTGGCGGTGGTGGGCATGCTGCTGCTCGTATTACTCTATTTTGCCGTCCGCAATATGACCAATAAATATACAGCCATCACACCAGGCATGTATCTCATCGCATTCACGCCAGGTTTCATGAGTACGTACCTACTTATCACCGGCCGTGTTTTCTCATTTAAGTGGCTAGATAATTTGCGCCCAGCGCGCGTGAGGGCAAGCACATGAGATTGCCCTTCACGTTATCGGTTTACATCGGCCGCCAGTTTTTCATCGCTGTGATAGCGACGGTGGGGGTGATGCTTGCCATCGTCGGCCTTATCGAATTGCTCGAGCTCGTGCGCCGCGCAGCGGATGCGCCGCGCACCATTCCGTTCCTCATGGTGTTTCAAATGGCCATGCTGAAATTGCCGACGGAAGCCGAAAAAATCTACCCCTTCGCTTTCATGATCGGCGGCATGATCGCACTCGGCCGTCTCACTCGTAATAGCGAGCTGGTTGTCACCCGCGCTGTCGGTGTTTCCGTATGGCAGTTCCTGATGCCGGGGATTTTGATGGCAGCGGGGCTTGGTGTTTTTATTATTGCCGTCCTGAACCCCATCGCGGCCGGCACCATCGCACGCTTCGAGCGGCTCGAGGGCAAATACATCACCAATAGCCCAAGCCTATTATCGATCTCCCCTTCCGGTCTCTGGCTGCGGCAAACGCGTGAGAAGGACATCAATTTCCACGGGACGCCGGTGACGGAATACATCCTGCATGCCAACCGCATGAACCAAACCACCTTCGAGCTCGATAGCGTCATCATCTTCCTCTACGACGCGCAGCACCACTTCCTTGGCCGCATCGATGCGCCGCAAACTACTCTCTCACCTGGTTATTGGACGGTGAAAGACGCCACACTCTCCGCGCCCGACATGCTCCCCGAAGACCGGCCTACCTACACCATGCCCACCCAACTCACCATG
>JBGAJE010000179.1:0-2691 GCA_044225085.1 Rickettsiales bacterium
GGACGTAGGCGCCAATGTGGGCCTCTTCTCATGTGTGTTGAGCCGCGTCAATCAACTTCCCCACACTAAGGTGCGGTTTTATGCGTATGAGCCACACCCGGACACATTTCGCCGCCTGAAATCAAATGCCGAGCTGGCCGGTGTGATTGCGCGCAATGTGGCAGTGTCAAATAATGAGGGCGAAGTCGAATTTGTCGATGGCGCTGTTTCCCATGTCTTCACTCGTGTCGATCAGGCATCCTCTTACAATAATCCCAGTAGCAAATATCGGGTGAAGACAGTCCGACTGGGTTCGGAAGCGATCGAGGGGGATTCGATCATTATTAAGATCGATGTGGAAGGCCAGGAATGGGCGGCGCTTCAAGGGGCTCAAGACTTGTTTGAAGCGCGCCGGGTTAAAGGCGTATTTCTGGATGGCTATCGCGACAAGGACGAGGTGGAGCAATTTTTGAAGAAACATGGATTCGCTTTTCATTCCGGGAGGTCGATCGCGCCGCTCCAGGGGAGAAATTTTAGTCTGCTCGCGATCCATCCGGAGAAATTTTTCCTGGCTGGCCAGGCCAAGTCTTAGCGTAAAAATGATTGCGTGTCTGACTGCCGGGGGCTTATGGAGTAAAGTGGTTCGCGCAATCGCTCACTAAATTGTGACTCAGGATCTGGACATCGCTGACAATCGCTCGGCCCGCAAATATACGGCAGGGGAACTCCTCCGCCGCGTGCTGTGGTCGGGTGGGCGTCTTTTCTTCCGCTTGAGCCCGCGGCCGTGTTTTGGCTGGCGACGATTTATTTTGCGCTGCTTCGGCGCGCAGGTGGGCCGCGAAGTTCACATCTACCCCTCGGCCAATATTTATTTCCCGTGGAACGTGGTGATCGGTGATTGGAGCGCGATTGGAGAGGATGCGTTCATCTACAATCTCGGGAAGGTCACGATCGGCCGGCAGGTCACCATCTCGCAGCGCGCCCACTTGTGCGCGGGCACGCATGATTTTACCGATGCCACCATGCCCTTACGCAAGCCTCCCATCACAGTCCAAGACCAGGCGTGGGTGTGCGCCGATGCGTTTATCGGGCCGGGTGTGACCGTGGGGCAGGGGGCGGTGGTCGGAGCCCGGGCCGTCGCGGTGAAAGATGTCGAAGCGTGGATGGTCGTCGCTGGTAATCCGGCCAAGGTGATAAAGAAGCGCGTTCTCTCGAATTCGCCGGCCAACATCTCCTCGTAAAAAACATTTCCCTCGTAATGACATGGTTTCTGTCCTGATACCGACTCTCAACGAAGAGCGTAACATCGCCGAATGCCTCGCTTCCGTGGCGTGGGCGGATGACGTGGTGGTCGTCGATTCTGGCTCGCGGGATCGCACCTGTGAAATCGCCCGGGCGGCGGGCGCGCGTGTGGTCGATTTCAAATGGAATGGACAGTTTCCCAAAAAGAAAAATTGGGCCCTCGAAAATGTTACGTGGAAGCATGAATGGGTGCTGATACTCGACGCTGATGAGCGCATCCTGCCGGAACTCGCGGCCGAGATTCAGGCAGAGGTGAAGCAGCCGCGGGCTGATGGTTACTTCATCAACCGCCGGTTCATTTTCCTCGATCAATGGATAAAGCATTGCGGTTATTACCCGAGCTGGAACTTGCGTCTATTCAAGCATCGCATCGCGCGTTACGAAAAAATGCACAGTTCGGATACCGGTTCGGGTGATAACGAAGTCCATGAGCACCCCGAGCTGAAAGGCGTTTCGGCGCATCTCAAGCATGACATGCTCCATTACGCCTATCCGGACATCTTCACCTGGATGGAAAAGCACAACCGGTATTCAAACTGGGAGGCGCGAGTAGAAGTCGAAGGCTCGGCCCCGGCGGGGGCATCGCACATCGGCTCGCATCTATCGGCCCGCCGCCGGTTGCGTGAATGGTCGCGGCGCATGCCGCTTCGTCCGGCGTTGCGCTTCTTTTACAGTTACGTGCTAAAGCTCGGGTTTCTGGATGGCCGGGCCGGATTTATCTTTTGCCGCCTGCTGGCAACTTACGAGATGCTGAACGTGTATAAGGCGTACGAGTTGCGTTCGCGTCGTAAGCCGTGAATCCGAAGTTCAAGAAACGGCTGCGCATCTTCGTTGTGCTGGCCGCGCCGGTGCTGGCGTTGTTGATTGGCTGGGCGATTGCCCCCTCCTTGCTGATCGTGGATTCCGGTCCGCATACGGCGAATGCCGAAGTCATTTTGGGTGGCGAGCCATGGACACGTCCGGTGCGGGGGGCGGAAATATTTCAAGAAGCTGGCGCAGGCTTTGTGATCGTTTCCGGCGATGGCGATTGTGAGGATGTTCGCCGCCAGATCGAAGCGCGAGGGGTGCCCGCCGGGAGCATCGTCACGGAATGTCAGTCGCGCACCACGCAGGAAAACGCGTTATTTTCCGCGAAGATACTGCGGGCCCGCGCCGCGACCAACGCGGTCATCGTCACCTCCTGGTATCATTCGCGCCGTGCGCTGGCCTGTTTCCAGAAAGCGGCGCCGGAAATAGTGTTCTACTCGCGACCAGTGGCGCGGCCGCCGGTTAAATCATGGTGGCCGGACGCATATCAACGCAAACGCATCACCCAGGAATACGCAAAGATCGTGTATTACTGGGTCGCTTACGGCGTCTCGCCGTTCTTATGAAAAGCGAGCTTGTCACTGTTGGTGGCGGGTTGCATTT
>JBGAJE010000011.1:0-21494 GCA_044225085.1 Rickettsiales bacterium
GCAGCTCCCCGGCTTCATTGAAGTGCTCGAGAAGGCGGGATTTTCGGCCCTCCACCACAAGCTGCATTTCTATAGTTTGCTTGCCATGCCGCTATTGCTCGCGGGCATGATTATGCTTGCGGCTGTTTTCACCCTGCGCGCACCTCGGCGTGGGCGTACGGGTATTTTTATAGTACTTGGCATGGGGGTTGGGTTCATCCTCTATTTTGCGACCAACATCATTTACGCGCTCGGTGCCTCCGGCGGCTTGCCGATCGTACTGGCGGCCTGGGTACCCTCGCTCGTCGTGGCGATGCTTGCCGGTGCGGCGTTGCTGCATCTTGAAGATGGCTAGATTTGTGGCCGAATCAGCGCCTTTTTCACTATCCACATCCCTCGGTGGTTAAACCGCCGCTTTTCGTTGAACAAGCGGCCGCAGAGGTCTAGAAATTCCCTGTGAAAACATGATGGATGGTAATGCCGCGCTCCCCAACTTTGCAGCGAAGCCTGAGCTTTATACTAGTGCTGAGTGCGGCATTTACCCTGCCGATACAAGCCGGCGCTGCTTTTGGCCGCAATACACCCGGCCTTTATAACGATAACCATGCCACCATCACCCAGCCGGAAGTTAAACCCAAACGCAATAGCCAAGACCCCGTAACTCTCGAGTCGGATGAAATGGGTTATGACGAAGATAATGGCATCGTCATCGCCCGAGGCCATGTCGATATTGCGCAGGGCCAATATGTGCTCAATGCCGATCAAGTCACCTATTACCAAAACCGCAATTTGGTGGTGGCGGAAGGCAATGTGGTCATGCTGCAGCCCACCGGCGAAGTCGTTTTCGCCGATAAAGCCACGCTGCGCGATAACATGAAAGCCGGCGTTATACGCGCCTTCAAAGCAAGGCTATCGGACAATTCCGTGCTCGTTGCCAACCACGCAGTGCGGGTGAATAGCAACGTCACCAAATTAAATCAGGCATCCTACACGCCGTGTAATGTATGCGCGACCATGGCCCCCTTCTGGCAACTCAATGGGGAGCGCGTGAAAGTAGACGATGGCAGTGAGCGCGTCCTCTACCATGATGTTAGCATGGATATGATGGGCGTGCCCGTCTTCTACTCCCCGTATCTCGCACATCCCACACCTAACTCTGCCGGTCAAAGCGGCTTTCTGATGCCAGAATATAAGGGCGGCAATACAACCTTCGGCTCCATCTTAAAAACGCCCTATTACTGGCGCATTAGTGAAGACAAAGACGTAGTACTCACTCCCTGGTTCACCAGCGAGCAAGGCCCCTTACTACAAGGTGACTACCGTGAATTGACGGATAACGGAAAATACCGCGTGCAAGGCTCGATTACCGATCCGCGCAAACTCGATTCAAGTGGTAATGAAGTGCCCGGTAACTCTCCCCGCGGTGCAATTTTTGCCACCGGTGAAGAAGCACTCGACGATGAATCGCGTATCGGTTTCGACATCCAGCGCGCGACCGATGACACCTATTTGCGTCGCTACGGCTTCGGTGCCCAAACGGCACTCTTCTCCCGCGCCTATATCGAAACGGCGGAAGGCCGCAATTTCGCCCAAGCGCAAGGCCTTGCCATTCAAGGTCTGCGTGCGACGGATGATTCCAAAACTACCCCGCTCGTCCTACCGATGTTCCAGCTCTATTACGAAACCGAGCCGGACGAGAATAACATCCGCTACCATATCTCCGGCGATGCGCAGTCGATGACGCGCGATGTGGGGGTCGATCAACGGCGTTTATCGGTTACCCTTGGGGCCACACATCCTTACGTCACCGATGGCGGCCATATTTTCACCAGTACCCTAAATCTGCGCCAGGATTTGTATAATTCAGACAATGTTCCCTTGAATGGGGGGCTGGATGAATTCAGCGGCACCACCATGCGCACTCTACCGCAAGCCGCCCTCGAATGGCGTTACCCCCTCATCAAACAATATAGCACCGGCGCGATGACGATTGAACCCATCGTCCTCGCCGTCGCCCAAGCCAATGGCGGCAACTCGGCAGATATTTCCAACGAAGATAACCGGCTGATTGAGCTAACTGACACCAACCTCTTCAGCCTCAACCGCATGCCGGGGCTCGACACGGTCGATACCGGGCCACGCATGGCATACGGGTTTCGCAGCCAATATTTGCTTTCAAGCGGTACATCCTTCGATGCCCTATTCGGCCAAAACTATAACGCCAACGATGATACGCCATTCCCCAATTCCACCACCCCCGGCGAGCATTTCTCCGACTATATCGGCCGTGTTGCCTTCAATTATGATCCCGTCTCGCTGGCCTATCGCTATGCGCTTGATAACGGCACTTTATCGCTCAACCGCAGTGAGGTAACGTTAGGTTTTTCCAAGCCTTGGCTGACCGTCGCCACCTCGTATCGCATGCTGGATAACAATACGTATTTAAATAATAGCGAAGAGGGATCGCTCGATGTATCACTCCCCTTAAGTGATGAATGGACGGTCTATGGCGGTGCACGGCGTGATTTCGATATTGGTGCGATGGTTACGTCCGATGCCGGGATCATTTACAAAAATGAGTGTTTTAATATCATGCTTGATGCTATTCGCACCTATGCCCGTGACCGTGACGTGACGCCGCAATCGCAAATCACGCTGCGTGTCGGGTTCAAGAATTTGGGAGAATTCGGTGGAAAATAACCGGACATATATAGAAATCATCCGCGTCGGTTGCCTGGCGTTGATGGCATCATTTTCCCCCCTCGCAGCCCATGCCGAGCATGTTGGCATCGCTGCCATCGTGGGTGACGACATCATCAGCACCAATGACGTGAACGAGCGCCGCGATCTCGTGATGGCCACCGCAGGCATTCCCAATACGCCCGATAACCAGCAAAAAATCACCCCACGCATTTTGCAGTCACTCATCGATGAAACCCTCGAAATGCAAGAAGCCAAACGCCAATCCTTCACCATCAGCGATGCGGAGGTGGATAAAGCCGTTGAGCAGATGACAGCCTCACGCGGTCAATCCGGGATGACACTCAAGGAATTTATCGAGCGGCAAGGCCTCTCCGAGCGTTCGCTACAAAACCAAATCCGCGCCCAGCTCGCCTGGAACAAAGTCGTACAGCGCAAACTGCGCCATAATGTCAGCATCTCGCAGGACGAAATTGCACGTGCGCGCCAAGCACAAGCGGCCGCGCCCGGGACGACGGAACTGCGCATCACCGCGCTTACCTTACCGACAAAAGTGCAATCCAATGCCGCCGCGCGCGAAGAGGAAATTTCAGGCCAACTCAAAAAAGGCCTCGATATCTCCACTATCGCCGCACAATATACGGGCCGCAGTGACGTGATTTACAGCCCGCCCTCGTGGATATCCGAAGAAACGATGCCCCCCATGGTGCAGCAAGCCATGCGTGATGTGAAGGTTGGCGGCACGACGCCCGCATTGCGCAGCAATGACTCGATTCAATTCATCCAATTGATTGAGCGGCGCGTAACGAAAAAAGAGGCGGATCAAACCGAAGTCACGCTCAAGCAGATCGCGATTCCAGTGCCTGCGAAGCGCACCAAACCGATCCTCGCGCAACTGCAAAAAACGGTAGATACACTCCATACCAACCCCGGCAGTTGCATGGATGAAACCTTGCCGACGACTGACTTACCCGCAAAAGTTGCTTTCGCGCATACCAAGCTTTCTGCCCTCAATCCTGATCAGCGGACGGTACTATCGCACTTGGATGTGGGTGGTGTCAGCGCACCATTGCCGGGACCCGATGCGGTGCGCCTGGTAATGCTCTGTGAACGCGTTGAGCCCGCCGCCGGTAACTTGCCGGATGCGGATGAAGTGCGGCAGCAACTCTTCGCCGAGAAACTCGAACTCGAAGCGCAAAAAGAGCTCCGCAACTTGCATCGTGATGCCTTCATTGACATCAAGGCTGCGCAGTGAGCACCACACTTCCGCCGCTGCGCGAGGTGATCGACGCGCATGGTTTGAACCCAAAAAAATCCCTTGGTCAGCACTTCCTGCTCGACACAAACCTGCTCGCTAAAATTGTCCGCGCGGCAGGAGATATTTCGCAAGCTGAGGTAATCGAAGTCGGCCCTGGCCCCGGAGGGCTCACGCGCGCCATTCTCGCCGCCAACCCGCGCCACCTCACCGCCATCGAAAAAGACGCGCGCTGCCTAGCCGCGCTCGCACCCCTCACGGAAATCTACGGCGAACGATTCACCCTGCGCGAGATGGATGCGCTCGAGGCTGACATCACCACTATGGGCGATGCACCCCGCATGGTGATCGCCAACCTGCCCTACAATGTTGGCACGATGCTGATCGTTAACTGGTTGCAAGCCGTCGCCGCCCATGGCCCGAGCGTGTTACAAAGCATGACAGTCATGTTGCAAAAAGAAGTCGCCCTACGCATGGTCGCCAAAGTCGGCGATCCCGATTATGGCCGCCTCTCGATTTTGGTGCAGCAATATTGCGATGCCACGATCATGTTTGATGTTCCCGCCGGCGCCTTCAGCCCGCCGCCGAAAGTCACCAGTGCCGTCCTGCATGCACGCACCCTTGCGCAACCACGTGAAAATGTCCCGCTCGCCACGCTTGAAAGAGTGGTCGCCGCCGCATTTAACAATCGCCGTAAAATGCTGCGCCAATCACTGAAGTCACTTGGGGTCGATGCGATTGCCTTATGCGCGGCCGCCGGGATTGATGAAACGCTACGGGCCGAAGCCTGCAGTCTCGCGATGTTCGCGCAACTCACCCGCGCTTACGAGACTATCCGCACAGCGCAGTAACAAATGCTGCGAGTTCCGTCTGGCGAATGCGCTTGAATCGTTCGGCATGCAAAATCTTTTGGATATGGGTGAGCGCCGCATCGAGATCGTTATTCACCACCACATAGTCATATTCTTCCCAATGCGAAATTTCCTGCGTGGCTTTCGCCATCCGTTTTTTCACTACTTCTTCACTATCTTGTGCTCGTGCGCGCAAGCGGCGCTCAAGCTCCGTGAGTGTGGGCGGGAGAATGAACACGCTCACTAAATCGTCCCGGCAACTTTGTGCGAGCTGGCGTGTGCCCTGCCAATCAATATCAAACAGCACGTCCTGGCCGCGGGCGAGCGCTTCCATCACTTGCTTCTTCGGTGTGCCGTAATCGTGATCGAACACCACCGCATGCTCGAGCAACTCCCCGCGCGCGACCATGCCATCAAATGCCGGCTTATCGATAAAATGATAATCCCGCCCATCCACTTCCCCCGGCCGCATCGGCCGGGTAGTGACGGAAATCGAAAGCGCCACATCCCCCTCGCGCTCGAGCAACCGGCGCGACAGCGTTGTCTTCCCCGCACCCGAAGGTGAAGAGAGCACAAACATCAAACCGCGGCGCGCCGTGGGGACAAAAACATCAGTCATGAGGGTTCTCTAAGCGATTGTGCGCCATCGCGCAAGCGGTGCCTAACGCACGAACCGCTTCAGCCCATCTTCAAGCGCCTGTTGGGCAATATCCGATGGGAAATGCGTGAGATAGCGCCCATCTGGCCCCATCAGATAGATAAAACTCGAATGGTTCATCATATAGCCAAGCGATGGGTCCGAGGGTTCCATTTTACTATAATAGACTTTAAAATGATCCGCCGCATCCTTGATCGCCGCCGCTGTCCCGCTCAAACCTAGCATATGCGGTCCGAAATGGCTGGCATATTCCGCCGTGATTTTCGGCGTGTCACGCTCGGGGTCGACCGTAATAAAAATCGGCTGCACCCGCTCGCCCACCTTCGCCTGCGCGATGGCGTTTTGCATCAGCAGTAAGGTGGTCGGGCATACATCCGGGCAATGGGTGAAGCCAAAAAACACCAGCATATAACGTCCGCGGAAATCTGTATCCTTCACCACGCGGCTCGCACCGGTTTGCAGCGTGAACCCGCTCGTAATCAGCGACGTGTCTTTGGCTTCCTCATGCTTTTGTGGCACCAGATCGCTGCCGATCCAGCAAAACAACGCCAAGATACCCAAGACACAAATAATCCAAGTGATGACAATTTTTTTCATGACCCCTTGCTAGGGCCGTCGCCCCCACAAGTAAAATGAAAGTATGATGACAATGAAGTTAACGCGAATTAACTTATATATCCATCCTCATATCTGCCATTAGATCAAAAAATCCAAGCAATTCAGCCATTTTTCGGGCGCTGGCTAATTTCCTCTATTTATAGTAGAATAATACATAAGGAAGCCCCGAGAGCTTCCGGATGTTAGAGAGCTAGAGAATATGTTACCGCTGACTGTTAGCCTGTCGCCGGATACCACGTCCGGCCCAGCCAAAACCCCCGCGACCACCCCCGCACTTCCGGTCGCGGCGTTTACCAACGCCACCCAAGCCGCCCGTCCGCAACTGGCCAGCGCAGTCGTTGCCGCTAGCCCACTCGCTGCCTTCGCCACCCAAACACCGCAACCGCCGAAGCCGACGTTGCGTGTCGCTAACGGCCAAATTTCAAGCGCCCTGGCGGCACAATATATCGCGCAAACCCCCGAGCTCACCGACGAAGACCTCGAACTGTTCGCCACCCGCGATCGCGCGCAGCCCGACATCACCGACGAAGAAAACAACAGCCCGGAAGACGATTTTCTCACCCGCCTGCGCATCGCCCGGGGAGACACTATTGCCCCCGCCGCTAAGCCCACCGCGAATGAGCGCGCCGCCGCCGCACAAAATAACGAACCGCCTGCACCACCAGTAGTCAACACCGCCGCCACCGCTAATAATGCAATTCGCGCCGGCATCTCGCCCACCAATGGCTTACCGCAAACCTTATCGCTGCAATTTCTCGCGAAACTGCCACCAGCTCAACTTAGCAAAGGTGGCAAAAAACCTGGCCTCAATCAGGCTCGCGGCAGCACGGCCTACCAACTCACTGATTCACGCAACGCCAATAAAACGCCCACCGTTAGCGCCGTATTATAAGCTTTCCGGCGCGGGCCACGCAAATGCGCCACTGGTAATCATACGGGCTTCCGTATTGCCAAGCAGCGTTGTGGTTGCTTGCACATAATCTGCCGCCCGCACCAGTAGGGCAATATTCCCATCTTCCACCGTACCATATAAATTTCGCGCCAGGGCGCGCGGCAACAAGGACGGCTCCGCCACCCCCGCTGCATAAGCCTGTAGCCGGCCGTGATAGGCCTTACCCATTGCCTTTATCCGGTGGCTCACTCCCGTATCCGACACACCCATTTCCCGTAGCGACCGGTCCATATCCGCCAAAAACGCCTCACTCAAAAACTGCGCAAAGCCGGGATCATCCTTCCGTAGCCGGTGCTGTAGAAAGAACAGATGCAGCACGATCACCTCAAACCGCCCATCAAGCGTATCAGGCACCTGGAGCGTTTCGTAGAAAAATGGATTTCGCGCCTGCGCCACCAATGCTATATACGTGCGAACCACCGCCTCGGGCGGTTTAGGAGTGAACCATGAACGTAACGCACCAAACATATCTGCGAACCCGTTTTTCGATGAGGCTAGCTGTTATCACTGCCGGCCTACTGATGGCAAGCTGTTCCCCCATCATCGATACGCGCGGCCATGATATGGAAGCCGAAGACCTACAACAAATCGTCGTCGGCCAAACCAGCGGCGATGATGTAGTCGCACTACTCGGCACCCCCACTGTGCGGTCCAACTATGGTGATGAAACCTGGTATTACATCACTGAGAAAAAAGAAACCGTCGGGCTTTTTGCGCCGAAAGTGATCGAACAGCATGTCACCGCCATTCGCTTTGATGCTAGCCATATAGTTGCCGATGTGAGTGAGGTGAAGAAGGAAGAAGGCAAACCCGTCGAGTTCGTGGGTAAAACTACACCGACTGAAGGTCACCAGCTCACCTTCATGGAACAAATGCTCGGTAACTTCGGTCGCTTCAATGCGCCCGGCAAAAGCATCGATCCGCGTGACCTAGGCCATTAATCACTACCTCTACGCATACTCCCAACCACGGGAGGATATCGGCATTGCTACGCCATGCGCATCCAGCACTACGAGCCCCGGCGCCTGCGTAACGGTACCAATACGCGTCAGCGCGACACCAAGTTCTTCCGCAAGCGCTGCCAACTGCGCTCGCATCGCACTCGACGCTGTAAAACAAAGCTCATAATCATCCCCACCATGCAAAATAGTATCCCATAAAGCAGGTTTTTGCCGCAGCAATTGTTGCACGCCAATAGACAGAGGAATTGCCATCTGTCGAATTTGCACACCAACGCCGCTCGCCGCGCAAAGCTGCGCTACATCCGCCAGCAACCCATCCGAAATATCAATGCAGGCATGGGCAATGCCGCGCAACGCTTGCCCAAGCGCGATGCGCGGTTGCGGCATATGATACCGCGCGATCAACGCCTCGCTGCGCGCCAGCAAACAGCAGATGCTGTAATAGTTGCAGCCGATGGCGCCCCCAATCGCGCCGCTGACATAAATGTCATCCCCGACTTGTGCTCCAGCGCGCCGCAACACCTCGCCATCAGTAAGGCCAAAACACGTCATCGTAGTATGAACGACGTCGCCACCCGCCGTGCTGTCCCCGCCAATTAACACCATTCCAAACACGCGCTGCTCAGCATCAAGCGTGGCAGCGAAATCTGCAAACCAATCATCGCCCAAGCCCGCTGGAGTATGCAGATTCAGTGTATAGCGCCAAGGAGCCGCCCCCATCGCGGCAATGTCGGAAAGATTGCGTCGCACTAACTTCTGCGCGTATTGCGTAGGCGTGGCATCTGCTAGTACGTGGATTCCTTGAATCACACTATCCGTCGTGATCACAAGCGCCGAGCCGGGGGGAGGGGAGAGCCGCGCCGCATCATCCATCAATTGAAAACTACCAGGCTCCGTCGCCGTCAGCGGCGCAAAAAACCGCGCAATGCGCGCGCGCTCAGCCATCGTTCGACCGCAACACCGCAAGCAGCAAATTAAATGCCTTATGCGCGTAATCGAGCTCTTCATCCGTAACGAGCTGCGCCGCCACTTGCGTATATTCATCAATCAATGTCGCCTTCGACCGCGTAGGGTAAACAATCACCTCCGCCGCAAACGCGCGCAACACGGAAAGCAAGGGCAAACTCATGCGTGACTTTTTCCAACCCGGCAAAATCAATGCGTCAATCGCCGATTCAATCTTCTCTGCTTCGTTTTGTGCGGTTTCAATGAGTTTATTCAGCAGCGCGACTTCGGGTTGAATATCATGCGGCATATCGTCCGTATCGTTCGCCTTACTATCCGCCCAGGATTGCAGCACTTGATTAGCCAGCAGCATCGGCAGCGTCGTCTTCTCAATCAACGCTTCCGAATAAAGCGCCTGCGCTGCGGCAAGCCGCGACGCGCGCTTACGCAATAACGAAGTGCGTGGGGTCGTATTCATGCATTCTCCAATCCAAATTGTTGACGCAGCCTAATCAATCGTAAGCATGCCTGCGCCGCTTCACCGCCTTTATCACCCTGCGAGACATCCGCCCGCAACCGCGCCTGCTCAAGGTTCTCGCAGGTAAGAATTCCATTGCCAATCGGCACTTGTGCCCGCACGGAAAGTTCCATCAATCCACGTGCCGATTCGTTACTGACGGTATCGTAATGTGTCGTCTCCCCACGGATCACGCAACCCAGTGCAACAAACCCTATATAACGTCCACTCGCGTGTGCCATACTCACTGCCGCGGGAATTTCCAATGCGCCAGGAACCTGAATCACATCTATATCGTAACCCGCTGCCATAAGTACACCTTCAGCACCGGCAAGCAACATCAAGCCGATTTCCTGGTAATAAGGGGCAGTAACAATCGCGATCGGTTTCGAACTCATGCTACCTCAATCGGTTGATGGCCGCGGATATGTAGCCCATACCCGTCCAAACCCACAATCATTTTTGGCGTATTGGTGAGCAAGGTCATCTCCCGCACCCCCAAATCGAGCAAAATCTGCGCCCCAATACCGTAATCACGCAATATCGGGGTTACTGGTTCCTCGCCACGCTTAAGGCGCAAACCATCCGAAGCCGCCGTCCGCCGCGGTTCGCGCAGCAACACCAGCACGCCTGCGCCTTCCGCATCGATCATCTTCATCGCCTGCTGCAATACTCCTGCCCGCCCGTGGGACTGATCGCCCAACACATCATGCAATACGTCTAGCGCATGCATCCGCACGAGAGCCGCGCCCGTCGTCGGGATTTTGTTTTTTACGAGCGCGAGATGCTCCGCATACCCTGGGCTCTGCGCATACGCGATGCAATGAAAATCCCCCGCAAATTTCGTGCTGATGTCCGATTCCACAATCCGCGTGACAAGCTTTTCAAACCGCCGCCGATACGCAATCAAATCCGCAATCGTGCCGATTTTGAGCCCATGCTCGGCACCGAATTTCATCAAATCCGGCAGCCGCGCCATCGACCCATCATCATTCATAATCTCGCAAATCACACCGGACGGTTTTACTCCGGCGAGCCGCGCGATATCGACCGCCGCTTCCGTATGTCCCGCCCGCACCAGCACACCGCCTTCGCGCGCCTCGAGCGGAAAAATATGCCCCGGGCTTGCAATCTCCGACGCATGCGCCTGCGGGTTGCACGCGACCGCAATGGTGCGTGCGCGATCCGCCGCCGAGATACCAGTTGTTACTCCTTCACGTGCCTCAATCGATACCGTAAATGCCGTGCTATGCCGTGACGAATTATGCCGCGCCATCGGCGGCAAGCCCAGCCGCTCGACTTGTGTTTTTTCTAGTGCCAAACAAATGAGCCCGCGCCCGTATTTCGCCATGAAATTGACAATCTCAGCACCCGCGAACTCGGCGGGAATCACGAGGTCCCCCTCATTCTCGCGGTTCTCGTCATCGACCAGAATCACCATTTTCCCTGCCGCCGCGTCGGCGATAATTTCCTCGATGGGTGCGATGCCGTTCATCACTTCGCCTCCATCATCCGCGCCACATAGCGCGCAAGCATATCAACCTCAATATTCACCGCATCGCCCTCGCGCATCGCGCCAAAGCTCGTCATCTGCGCTGTATGTTGAATGATATTCACCGTGAAAGTCGTCTTACCCTCGTAACGATTCACCTGATTCACCGTCAGCGATACACCATCGATCGTGATCGAACCCTTTGGCGCAATAAATTTCGCAAGCGTAGCGGGCACCTCAAATTCCCAAATCACCGAATCGCCGCTTTTCTCGTTACGAATGGCATTAGCCACCGCATCCACATGGCCCGATACAAAATGCCCGCCCATCGCGTCACCCACGCGCAAGCTGGGCTCCAGGTTCACCACCGTGCCCACCGCCCAATGTTTAGCACTGCTACAAGCAAGCGTCTCAGCCGAGAGGGCGACTTTAAATTCGTTATCCGCCACCTTCACCGCCGTCAGACAAATGCCATGACACGCAATCGAATCGCCGATCTCAATCGCAAACGGCTCGCGCATCGCGATCGTCATCATGCAATCCCCGCGTTGGTCAACGCGACGAATCGTGCCAGTAGTGCGAACTAAGCCGGTGAACATGGTTAAAACTCGTATTTGCTATACTCATCCGCGCCGATGGCCATCCGCGCAGCTAACTGCGCCCGCGGCGCCGCGGCGAGTGACGTATCTAATGCAGTTATCGCCGCCGCGCCAGTATTTCCGAGCAAAATCGCCGCGCGATACCAATGCAATGTATCGACCATCCCAGCTGCCAAAAACGCCGTCGAAAGCGCTGGCCCAGCCTCAACAAGTACCCGCGTAAGCCCCTCATTACCCAAAGTTTTAAGGATAGATAGAGGGCTTATCGCTTCATCCTCCACCACCAAAAACTTACATCCTGCTTCGCGCAATTCCGTCGCGTGGCTAGCCGCTTGTTCGACGCCCGTTGCCGTGGTGACAATCCATACGGGTTGCTGCCGTGCTGCCCGCACCAATCGCGAACCCAAAGGCAAGCGAAGCTTACTATCACATACCACCCGCACCAACTTGGGATGCGAAAGCCCAGAACGCGCAGTGAGCTGCGGATCATCCGCCAGCACCGTGCCGATGCCCGTCACCACCGCATCCACCGATGCCCTGAGTGCATGTCCATGTGCCCGCGCTTGCTCACCGGTGATCCATTGGCTTTTACCGGTGGAATCCGCCATGCAACCATCAAGCGATGTTGCCAGTTTCATTGTCACATAGGGCATGCCTTCACGCACGCGTTTAAAAAATCCGCGATGGAGGCGTGCTGCTTCGGGCAATAATAGTTTCTCAACGGCGATGCCCGCCGCCTCGAGCATGGCAATGCCTTTACCACTTACGCGCGGATCGGGATCCACCGCCGCTATCACCACCCGCGCCACGCCCGCATCAATTAACGCCTGCGCACAGGGCGGCGTTTGGCCTTGATGCGCACAGGGCTCAAGCGACACATAAACCATCGCGCCGCGCGCATCACCCGCTACAGCAAGTGCCTGAGTTTCCGCATGTGGCCGCCCGCCATCTGCCGTTGTTGCAGCAGCCATCACCACGCCATTTTTCACGATCACACAGCCGACGGATGGGTTCGGCCACGTCCGCCCAAGTCCGCGCGCGCCGAGGCGAATGGCGTGCTGCAAAAATTGTAAATCAGCTGACATTAAAGCTTCTCGACGAAGCTTTCAAAATCCCGCGCTTCGGAGAAATCGCGGTAAACGCTCGCATAACGAATATACGCCACCGCATCGAGTTTCTTTAGCTCCGCCATCACGAGTTCGCCGATACGATTCGTCGCAATATCGCTCTCACCTTCGGATTCCAATTTCTGCACAATGCGGTTGATTGCCATTTCCACCGTATCTGCATCCACCGGTCGCTTGCGTAACGCAATCGCCATCGAACGCGCGATTTTATCGCGATCAAACACCCGTTTCTCGCCGTTGCTTTTCACCACCGTCAGCTCCCGCAACTGCACCCGTTCAAACGTCGTAAACCGCGACTCGCAACTCGGGCAAAACCGACGTCGACGGATCGACGAACCATCTTCCGAAGGCCTGGAATCCTTTACTTGTGTATCTTCATGATTACAAAATGGGCAGCGCATAAATTACCTACGAAACGGAAAGGGAATAAGGAGTGTTTTCTAAAACTCTTTTGAAAATAAGATGAAAAATAAGTGCAGTAACAATCGCAACGAAGGGGTCTATAAGAGCCATAAATTCGGCGACAACAACCTTGCCGGAAAAAAGTAAAAGTAAAAATGGAAGGGGATTAAAAAAAGCAAACCAGAACGCTAGTCCGTAATAAGCAACCCAAGAAAGTCGGATTTTATATACAGCGCGTAATGCCAAAAAAAGACCAGCGACAAGGGCAGGAAGCGAACCACAAGCATAATAAAAAATCCAAGACTCTGGATTAGCGGAAATAGTAAAAGGAGCTAATCGAAACAAGGTGACCATATTAAAAACAAAAAGACCAACAGGCGTTCCCAAAAGCCCATAACAGAGAATAATTGCACTAAAGACGGCAATTTTTTTCACACTTTTTCCTTACCCATAAATCGGAAACCGATCCGTCAGCGCTTTTACTTTCACTGCTGCCGCTTTCTCCGCCGCACTGTTATCTTCGGGGTTTTTGCTGAGGCCATCGAGCACATCACCGATCAAATTCCCGATCTCCTCAAATTCCTTCACTCCAAACCCACGTGTGGTGCCCGCAGGCGTGCCGAGGCGAACGCCGCTAGTGACGAACGGCGACGCCGGATCAAACGGAATCGCGTTTTTGTTGCAGGTGAGGCCCGCCATCTCGAGTGAATGCTCGGCGGCTTTCCCGGTGCAGTTTTTCGGGCGCAGATCAACCAGCACGATATGGTTATCCGTGCCGCCCGAAACGATCGAGAGTCCACGTTTTACCAACACCGCAGCGAGCGCGCGCGCGTTATCAACCACCGCTTGCGCGTAGGTTTTAAACGAAGGCTGCAACGCCTCGCCGAATGCAACAGCTTTGCCCGCGATCACATGCATCAGCGGCCCACCTTGAATGCCTGGGAAAATCGCCGAATTCAGCGCCATCTCCAGCGTTTGGTCTTTGCCCATCGGCGTTTTGCCAACCACGAGTTCCGGCACGTTGGAGAGGATCATCCCCCCACGCGGGCCACGCAATGTTTTGTGCGTCGTCGTCGTCACCACATGTGCATGCGGCAGCGGCGAAGGATACGAGCCACCAGCGACGAGACCGGCAACATGCGCCATATCCACCATAAGATACGCGCCAACGGAATCCGCAATTTTGCGGAACCGCGCCCAATCCACCACGCGCGGATAGGCCGAGAAACCAGCGATAATCAGCTTCGGTTTGTGCTCCATCGCAAGTTTTTCAATCGCGTCCATATCAAGCAAATGGTTATCCTCACGCACGCCATACGTAATCGCATTGAACCATTTGCCGGATTGATTCACCGGCGCGCCGTGCGTGAGGTGACCACCCGCCGCGAGCGATTGCCCAAGAATCGTATCGCCTGGTTTCAGCAGCGCGTTGAACACACCCTGGTTTGCTTGGCTACCCGAGCTCGGCTGCACGTTTGCGTAGTTACAATTGAAAAGTTTTTTCGCGCGATCAATCGCGAGTTGTTCGACAATATCGACAAACTCACAACCGCCATAATAACGCTTACCGGGATACCCCTCGGCATATTTATTAGTCAGCACCGAACCTTGCGCTTCGATCACTGCCTTGCTCACAATATTCTCCGATGCAATCAGCTCCACCTGATGCTGCTGGCGGCTGAGCTCTTTCTGCATCGCGGCAAAAACATCCTTATCGTCAGTGGCAAGATCAGCAGTGAAAAAAGCGTTCGTCATAGTGTCCTCAAGTTTAAGTGCAGTGTTAGTCATGATGCCCTCAAAAAGTTATCCTAATTTCTCAACGCGCCGCGCATGCCTGCCACCTTCAAACTCGGTGGTAAGAAACCGCCGCACACATTCTTTCGCTTCCGCCTCGCCAATCAGTCGCGCGCCGAGGCACAAAATATTCGCATCGTTATGTTGCCGCGCAAGCTGCGCCTCCAGCCCGCTATGGCACAGCGCGGCTCGCGCCCCAGCCCGCCGGTTCGCCGCGATCGAAATTCCAATGCCCGAACCACAAATCGCAATGCCCCATGTTGCGCGCCCGTGCAGCACCGCATCGGCAACCAAATAACCATAATCCGGATAATCCACCGGCGAATCGGGCTGATTGGTACCAAGATCAAGCGGGGTGAATCCACACGCGACGATTTCCGGCAGCAAAAGCTGCTTCAACGCAACCCCCGCGTGATCGTTCGCAATGGCAACGACTGATTTCACTACTTGTACCCGATGCGTTTTGTTTCTTTCAGCCCGCGACCTTAATAGTAGCGTGGCACCACAGCATATAGTATGGTGGAGGGGACTTCTGCCACGAACCTGTGGACAATTCAACTTAAATCGCTGAATCATTTATGGATACGGATTGGGCCCAGCCCACATGGCTGGTTTTTGCTGGAGTGGCCTTCCTCGGTGCGGCGATCGGCTCCTTCCTAACCCTTGTCACTTACCGCCTCCCGCGTGACGAGAAAATCGGCCTCACTCGCTCCCGCTGCCCGAACTGCAAGACGACGCTTCGTGTACTTGATTTAGTCCCAGTCCTCTCTTGGGTCATGAGCCGCGGCCGCTGCCGCATTGCAAAACCCCCATTCATTATCGCTATCCCTTAACGGAGCTAGCCTGCGCGCTCGGCGCCGTATGGATCGTGGCGCATTACGGGCTGACCTTAGAAGCGCTCGCCATCGCCGGCCTGTGGTGGTCGATGATCGCCATCATCGTCACCGACCTTGAACCCTATCATATTGGACGAGGTCCAAGTCGCGATCGCCTTTTTTGGCATGCTCTATGGTTATACCAATCATGTCACCGCCGCGGATATGATACCCGCCGCTTGTGTGGGGGCAATAATCGGTCTCACCCTGAAGTACGGCTTTCTCTATCTTCGTAATAAAGATGGCCTCGGGCTCGGTGACGTGAAATTTCTTTTTGTGGCGGGTATTTGGATTGCCAACGCCGCTAACTTTGTCCCATTCTTATTTTTCGCCGGAGTACTAGGGGTGATTTCAGGTACCTTATGGCGTGTCATTGGGCGGGGGGAGCACTTTCCATTTGGCCCCGCACTTGTCATGGCTTTATTCCTTTGTGTGGTGTTCCCTGAGCTCCCCAATCACTTTTGGAATTTATACGGACTGTTGCTTACAAGTAGCAGTGGATAAAAATTAACCATCGTTACCCACTCAAAACATTTTGTGGGTAGTGATAGCCAAGACGACTAGCTATGGGTTAGTATGAAGTAACGGATGGCGTTAAGGGGTTCTATGCAGCGTATGCGCAAGAAAAGTGGGTTGGTAGTGATTGCAACCCTCACGGTCGTCCTCGGTGCTTGCAGCTACGTTGATTCCTTCATCCCCAAACGCGGCGAAGAAACCGATGTGGTGGATCGCCAGCAAAACCTCTCGATCGAAGATTTCCGTAAACTGAGCGAAATCAATAAAGATCCCAAAATCCAGCCTGAGATAAAGGCAACGGCTGCCCTCGGCGCCCCGCCGGTGCCGGATATCGCACAAGTACTCGCCGCGCCGCACCCACCAAAAGTGGCAAACACCAAGCTGGTGACACTCTCAGTGACCGAAGATGTGCCACTGCGTGATGTGTTGTTCGAGCTCGGCCGCCTTGCAAATGTGGATATCGAAGTTGGCTCTGGCCTCGATAAAAGCGGCATCAACCTACGCGCGACCGATCGCCCCTTCAACGAAGTCATTGAGCGCATCGCTGAACTTGGCCATCTGCGTTATAGTGTCTCCGGCAATTCCATCCGCGTTGAGAAGGATGTGCCGTACTTGAAAACCTACTCGCTCGATTTCCTCAACATCGTCCGTTCCAGCACCTCGGGCTACACATTGAGCACGAACATCCTCTCCAGTGGTGGCGGCGGCGGTGGGGGTAGTAGTGGGGGCACTAGCGTTGGTACGAGTGGGTCGACCAGCGGCATCACCAGCAATGCTGAAAGTGACCTTTGGACGTCGCTGGATGCATCAATTTCCGAAATCCTAAAATATAAACCAGGTGGGGATGATAAGAAAGACGACGCCGCAGCCGCGCCAGCAGCAGCGGCGGGGGGAGGAGCAGGGGGCAGCTTTGTCATCAACCGCCAAGCGGGCGTACTTGCCGTGACAGCAACCGAAGCACAACAAGAAATGATTCAGCGTTTCTTGGCTCTGCTATCGCGTAACTCATCTGCTCAAGTGCTGATCGAAGCAAAAATCGTGGAAGTGGCACTGAGCGACCAATTCCAATCCGGCATCAACTGGACGCATTTATTAGGCAAACTCGGCCAAACCAATGTCAGCATTGGTAACTTTCAGCCGGCGCAATCGCTTACTAACACATCATTAAACTCTACCGTCAATGGCTCGCCATTTAGTCTCTCGGTGGAGGGCGGTGAGCTCGATTCTGTACTGAAACTTACGCAATATTACGGCACGACGCGGACCTTATCTAGCCCGCGCCTTTCGGCCATCAATAACCAGCAAGCCGTGCTAACCTTTGCAAGAAATACGGTGTTCTTCGATTGCACAGTCACCGCTTCGACAACTACCAGCACGACGGGTGGTGTCTCTCAAGTAGAGCCGCCTACCGTGAACTGTACACAAAGCACGGTGCCGATCGGGATTATTTTAACGATCTTGCCGTCCATTAATCTGGATACGCAGCAAGTTACACTTAATGTACGCCCCACGCTTACCCGTCAAGTCGGACTCGCTACGAACCCAGAGAGTGCGTTCATTAAAGGCATTGTCCACTCGCAAGATGCAAGCTTTGATACTTCCACCATTCCTGACATTGAGGTCCCCATCATCGAAGTGCGCGAGCTTGATTCCATCACCAAAGTCAAAAGTGGTGGGGTAATGGTCATCGGCGGCTTGATGCAGGATCAAAGCCGGAACGAATTGGCGGGCGTACCCGGCATGCAGGATATTCCCCTCATCGGAAACGCCTTCAAAAGCCGCAGCGAAGATTCGGTCAAGACCGAGCTGATCATCTTCATCAAGGCGACGATTGTGAACCCTGATGGCAGCAGCCATCCGGTGGATCGGGCGGTTTACGATAAGTTCACCAGCGATCCGCGTCCGCTTTTCCCACAAAACGGTCAGTAAATAGGCCTGTCTATGTTCAGTAATATCCGTTACGTGCTGCTCACCGCCATGCGGGATCGGCTTTTCCTCGGGTTGCTGGTCGGCATCGGCATCGCCGCCTATATCTCAAGCGTGCTCGGCTCCACCGCCATGCTCGAGACCGCGCAAATGACGCTTACCTTCACCGCCGCTAGCGCCCGCGTGATCATCATGGTCGGCATTATCGTCTTCATCGGCTTTCATATGCGCAACGCGTTTGATGCACGCGAGATCGATGTGCTTCTCTCCCGCCCCATTTCACGCACTTCGCTGGTGCTCTCCTATTGGCTAGGCTTTGCCGTGGTGGCGACATTGCTGGTATTGCCCACCATCGCCCTCGTGGCACTGCTAGGCATCCTCAACACCACCGGCATGATCCTCTGGGCACTCAGCCTATTGCTCGAATCATGGCTCGTCGTTTCCATTGCATTATTTGCCGCACTCACCATGCGCAGCGGGGTTGGCACGGTGCTTTCTTCACTCGCCATTTATACCCTTTCACGCATGATGGGCTTCTTCGTCTCCACCACCAAATCGGGGATTTTATTCAATACCGAAGATGTCAACATGGGCGCACGTGGCATTATGGAGGCGATCTCGACCATCGTCCCGCGCCTGGATTTCTTTGCCAAAAGCAGCTGGCTGATCTACGGCGCCAAATCCTATGAGGATCTCACGCTCTTCCTCTTCCAAGCCGCCGCCTTCATTCCGCTTTTGGTGCTTGCCTCGATCCTCGATTTCAAACGCAAGCAATTCTGATCCATGCTCGGGTTTACTTCCAGCAGCAGCCACGTTCATTTCCGCCATATGCTGCATACGCGCGCCATGCGCATCGCCATCGCGCTTTTTGCGCTATTTCTCGCCGCCCAAGGCGCCTTTTGGTACCACACGCGCGACATCATGCCCGAAATGAGCGTCGTGCCGGATGTGCCGGGCATCCGTACCGTCCGTGCGCTCTCCTTCGGCGACGAAGAAGCCTTCTTCCGCCTTCTCGCCCTCAATATCCAAAACTCCGGCGATACATTCGGTCGCTTCACTGCACTCTATAAGTACGACTTCAATAAGCTCTATCACTGGTTTCACCTACTCGATGAGCTCAATAACCAGTCCAACTATCTCCCAGCGATGGCCTCCTACTATTTCAGCCAATCCCAAAACGTCAACGATGTGCGCTACATTGTCGACTACCTCGATGAATATACCGATGGTCGGGTTGACGATAAATGGTGGTGGGTAGTGCAAGGCGTCTACCTCGCCTCGCATAAATTGAATGATGATGCCCGTGCTCTACAGCTTGCCGAGCGCATGGTGGGTCACCGCAAAATCCCGATCTGGGCACAGCAAATGGCTGCTTTTATCCACGAAAAGCGTGGAGAGTTCGGCGATGCGCTCGTCATCATCCAAGATATTTTGAAACATCCCGAAGACTTCTCCTCGGGTGAGCTCAACTTCATGCGCTATTTCGTTAATGAGCGGTTGGGCCAGTTGGATAAAATGAAAGCCGAGCTTGATGCCATCGCCAAAGCCAAGAAAGAATCTGGAAATACAGAGCCCTTAAACGAACCGCAATCCCCACCACCGGATGTGGGTGCTGCTCGTGCGCCAGAGGGAATGTAAGCGCTAAGCGCTCGACTTCTTCACCGCCCCATAACATTGCGCCTCAGTCGGGAAACTGCCGTTGCGCACTTGCGCCGCATACTGCCCAGCCGCTTCATCGATTACGCGACGAAGTTCAGCAAATTTCTTCACGAAACGCGGCGTGTGTTCAAACATGCCAAGCATGTCATCCACCACCAACACTTGTCCGTCGCAGGCTGGCGATGCACCAATACCAATCGTGGGAATGGAAACAAGTCGCGTCATCTCCGCGGCTACTTCTTCCACCACGCCTTCCACCACCACGGCAAATGCACCGGCATCTGCTACTGCGCGCACATCGGTGATCACCGCGCTGCGGCTAGCGAGCTCACGCCCTTGTGTTTTAAAGCCACCGAGTTGATTCACGTGCTGCGGCATCAACCCCACATGTGCCATCACTGGAATTGCCCGCGCACTGAGGTAGCGAATCGTTTCCGCCATCGCCACCCCGCCTTCGAGCTTCACTGCAGCAGCGCCCGTCTCTTTCAACACACGCGCGGCACTAAGGAATGCTTGCTCCGGCGATGCTTGATAACTACCAAACGGTAAATCAACTACTACCGGCACACGCTCTGCTGCACCACGCACTACGGCTGCCCCATGCGCGATCATCATCTCAAGTGTCACCGGCAAAGTGGAATCAAACCCATATACCACCATGCCGAGCGAATCGCCTACCATCAGCATATCGCAATGCGCGCTGAGAATATCCGCCATTGGTGCGGTGTAAGCTGTCAGCAGTACCAATTTCTCGCGACCCTTCGCCGACCGAAACTCGGGAATGCTACGCCGTACCTTCGTGGTCATTGCGTGTGACATGGTCTTCCTCCTCCACCCCTTTGGGCGTATCCATTGACGCCGTATTCCAACCAACCGGCGCTTTGGGAATGGTAATCGTAATCGTGGTGCCGGTATTCACGATGCTCTCGATCGCAAATGAACCACCCATTGATTCAATGAATTTCTTCGACAATGGCAGCCCTAGCCCCGTGCCCTCATATTTGCGCGAGAGCGCCGAGTCAACTTGCCCGAATGGCGTCATCACCCGCGATAAATCCTTCGGTGCGATGCCAATCCCTGTATCCACCACCTGAATCACAAGCCCGCCAGTGGTAACATCCATCCAAGCCTGGCAACGCACTTCACCGCCGGCGCGCGTAAACTTCACCGCATTCGAGAGCAAATTCAATAGCACTTGGCGTAGTTTTTTCGCATCCGTCACCACCACCAAATGTTGGGTTGGTATATTCTCCACCAATGTCACCTGCGCCGTTTCCGCCCGCGGCATCACCATGCGAAGTGCGCTACGAATGACCTTCGTCACATCCGTCTCAGCCCATTCCATCTGCAATTTACCAGCTTCTGCCTTCGAGAAGTCGAGAATATCATTAATCAAGCTGGCGAGGTGCTTCCCAGAAGCGTAAATATCATCGAGATAATCCTGGTGCACGCGCTCCATGCGGTCCCGTGCTTCATTGCGAATGATCTCCGAGAACCCAATAATCGCATTAAGCGGCGTTCGCAGCTCATGACTGACACTAGTCAGGAATTGCGATTTATTGCGACTTTCCGCTTCGGCTTGCGCCGCTGCTGCCGTCAGTTCAAGATTCACCTCATGCTGCCGAGTAATAATAGCTTCCGCCCGGCTTGCCATATAAACGAGCACC
>JBGAJE010000180.1:0-2636 GCA_044225085.1 Rickettsiales bacterium
AATATCCGCCGACCCGCCAACCACCACCCCATCCGCCGGATTTGCAATCGCCCCACGCGCCCCAACGCACAACGCTACCGCACTCATGCAGCTCGTCGACAATAATCCTCGCAGCCTCTTCCTTCCCATAAAAACAGCCATTTTTGTTATTCCTGGGTGCAAGAAAATTATGGATTAAAATTGTAGATTATTACCTTAACACTATAAGCTGCCACTCCTTAATTTATCCTTAAAGAATCATAAAATTAGAGTACAACATCAGCCCTCTGTGGCTTTTGAAGCAACACTCGTTTACCCTCTAATAATTGGGAAAATGTTCTTGATTGATGGCCACATAACTGAATCATAAGAAGAAGTCCTACTGTTATTATATTTTTATCATATAACTAGGCGGTGTCGATGCCTTCCATAACCAAAACCACCTTTGTTTCCCACGATCCGATGGAAGCAATCGCCCATGCCCTTCAGAGCGGAGATTTCCAAGAAGCGGAAGCACTCTTAAAGGCAGCGCTTGCGCAAACTCCAAACAATATCTTGCTGCGGCATAATCTCGCCGAACTTTATCGAAACCATGGCAATGCCCCACAAGCAGAAACGATGTTCGCTAGCATCATTAGCGAACGAGCAGATTTCATTCCTTCGTATCGATCACTGATTCTACTACTAGAAGCAGCGCTTACAAAAAACCTCACCGCTGAACAATACCGCAACACAACTGCAAATCTTTCACTGTGCCAAAATAACATGGGCAACGCATTTGCCATGGCGAATCAGTGGAATGAAGCGAAAGCCGCCTATCGTCGCGCTATTTTTTACAATGAGCGCAACGCCAATGCTTATTCCAACCTCGCCAATCTCCTCCTCCAAGAATGGCTGCTCACCGAAGCAGAATGGATGGTCAAACGCGCCATCGCCATTCGGCATGACTTCGCAGAAGCATGGCTTACGCTCGGCAGTATTCTAAACGAACAAGGCCGTATCGGCGAAGTGGATGCATGCTTTGAACAATCCCTTATCATCAACCCCAATCTAGATACGGCACAAAAAAACGTGGCCACTAGTAATCTCTTCATGCAGCTCTACCGTGACGACCTGACCACCAACGACATTGTCGAGCGCCATCGCGCATGGGGGAAATCATATCCCATCACTGACCACCCAGAGTTACCGACTATTGGCAAAAAACTTCGTATCGGTTTTATCTCCGCCGACTTCCGCGATCACGCCATGATGCAATTTGTCCTCCCTCTCCTCAAGCAACTCGATCGCAAAAAATTCGAAATTTTTTGCTACGCCAACCAGCATGTCGAAGACGCCATCACCCAGATGATCAAATCACTCAAACTCACCTGGCGTCCCATCATTCATCTCAGTGACGATGAGTTGCGCACCCAACTCATGCAAGACAAACTACATCTTTTGATCGATCTGAATGGCCACTCACTCGGCAACCGCTATGATGCGCTCGCGCACAGACCCGTCGCCCGCATGGCCTATTGGCTTGGCTATATGTTCACCACCGGCTTTCCCGCCATGGACTACCGCATCACTGACCCCTGGACCGATCCGCCCGAAAGCGCCCCCGCGCGGCATACCGAACATCTCGCCTACCTCACCCAAAGCCAATTCCTCTATACCCCTAAATCCGATGCACCACGCGTGACTGAACTCCCTGCCATGCGCAATGGCTACATCACCTTCGGTTCACTCAACAACATTCTCAAACTGCGTCCTGCCGTGCTCGATGCATGGGCCAGCATTCTCGCTGCCGTACCGAACAGCCGCCTGCTGCTCAAGGCCAAACAACTTGCTGACCCCGGCACGATCGGCCGCATCCGCGGCCATTTTGAAGCCAGAAATATCGACTATAGCCGCCTCGAGTTCCGCGCTAAAACGACCGATTATCTTCAAACCTACCACGATATCGACATCGCCCTCGACCCGTTCCCCTATAACGGCGGAACCACCAGCTGTGACGCACTCTGGATGGGCGTTCCCGTCCTCACTCTTGCTGGTGATCGCTCTGTAGGTCGCATGGGCGCAAGTATCCTTCACGCCCTCGGCATGGACGATTGGATCACCCACACCACCCCGGATTATATCGCCCAAGCAGCCCATTTCGCGGCCGATATCGACGCCCTCGCCCAATTACGAAAAAACCTCCGGCCCACCTTCAAACAAAGCCCACTACGCGATGAAAAGGGCTTCGCAGCCGATTTCGCACGCTGTATGCATGCGATGGTAACCCAAGAGATTCCCTAGCAATCGCGCCCGCGCCACCCCTCACATCGGCCAAATCCCAAAGCAAATCACCGGAAACACTTGCCAAGCCGCGCCACCTACGCTACATAGCCCACCCTCGCTACGGCGAGACGCACATGGTGACGCGGGGTGGAGCAGCCCGGTAGCTCGTTAGGCTCATAACCTAAAGGTCGTCAGTTCAAATCTGGCCCCCGCAACCATTCGCACTTTAAGTGCATCCCCCAAAGCCAGTGTAATCAAGCCTTCGGCGTTGTGACGCAACTCCGCCTGTAATAGGCCCGTGGCGGTGGGTAGTAGCCTTATTGGCCCCATAAGCGCCTTTAAACACTCCCTGGCTCGCCCCACATCGGCATAAAGCGTTTTGCCAAGGCTAC
>JBGAJE010000012.1:0-2553 GCA_044225085.1 Rickettsiales bacterium
ACATTCTGGCCGATGCAGTAAAAGTCACCCTCGGGCCTAAAGGCCGCAACGTGGTGATTGAGAAATCCTATGGCAGCCCGCGTATCACCAAAGATGGCGTGTCGGTGGCGAAGGAAATCACCCTCTCCAACAAATTCCAGAACATGGGCGCGCAGATGCTGCGTGAAGTCGCCTCCAAAACCAACGATCTCGCTGGCGATGGCACGACGACAGCCACCGTTTTGGCGCAATCCATTTACTCGGAAGGCAGCAAAGCCGTTGCCGCTGGCCTGAACCCGATGGATCTGAAGCGCGGGATCGACAAAGCAGTTGAAGCTATCGTTGAGACAGTGAAAAAAGTTAGCAAGCCGATCAAATCGCATGAAGAGATCGCGCAAGTGGGCACGATTTCAGCCAACGGCGAGCGTAGCATCGGTGACAAAATCGCCGAAGCGATGGACAAAGTGGGCAAAGAAGGCGTGATTACCGTTGAAGAAGGCAAAGGTTTTGACTTCGACCTCGACGTGGTAGAAGGCATGAACTTCGACCGCGGTTACCTCAGCCCGTATTTCGTAACGAATGCTGAGAAAATGACGGTTGAGCTCGATAACCCACTCATTCTCATTTTCGAGAAAAAACTCTCCAGCCTGCAACCCCTCCTCCCGGTTCTGGAAGCGGTGGTTCAATCGCAACGTCCGCTTCTCATTATTGCTGAGGATGTGGAAGGCGAAGCGCTTGCTACCCTCGTGGTGAACAAACTTCGTGGTGGTCTGAAAGTGGCTGCGGTGAAAGCTCCAGGCTTCGGCGACCGCCGCAAATCGATGCTGGAAGATATCGCGATCCTGACCCAAGGCCAGGTTATCAGCGAAGATCTCGGCATCAAGCTTGAGACGGTGAACCTCAACATGCTCGGTAAGGCGAAGAAAGTGTCGATCACGAAAGAAGACACCACCATCGTCGACGGCGCAGGCAACAAAAAGGACATCGAAGCACGTTGCAGCCAAATCAAGGCGCAAATTGCTGAGACGACCTCGGATTACGACAAAGAGAAACTGCAAGAGCGCCTCGCTAAACTCAGCGGCGGCGTTGCCGTTCTCAAAGTTGGCGGTGCAACGGAAGTGGAAGTGAAGGAGCGTAAGGATCGCGTTGATGATGCGCTCCATGCGACCCGCGCAGCCGTGGAAGAAGGCATTGTCCCAGGCGGTGGTGTTACCCTCCTCTACGCTACCCGTGCCCTCGACAAGTTGAAAGCGGCGAACGACGACGAGCGTGCTGGTATCAACATCATCAAACGTGCCTTGCAAGCCCCGATCCGTCAGATCGTGGAAAATGCAGGCCTTGATGGTGCGGTTGTGGCGGGCAAGCTGCTCGAGTCGCAAGACACCAACCACGGCTTCGACGCGCAAAGCCTCGAATATGTGGACATGATCAAAGCCGGTATCATCGACCCGACCAAAGTCGTGCGTTGCGCATTGCAAGACGCGGCTTCCATCGCAGGCCTGATGATCACCACCGAAGCCCTCATCGCCGACGAGCCGGAGGACAAAAAAGCGTCCGCTGGTGCCGGTGGCATGGGCGGAATGGGTGGTATGGGCGGCATGGGGGATATGGATTTCTAGTCCCTTAACCTCTCCCTTGGGAGAGGTTAAATCGCCATTTTAGGCGATTTAGGGTGAGGTTCAGGCATTTCAGCAAGCCCTCACCCTGCTCGCAAAAGCTCGCAGGCCTCTTCCACAGGGAGAGGCAAAAACCAAGGGCGGGAGCCAATCTCCCGCCCTTTTCTTTTGCTGTTCTTTGGGGAGCTAACGGGCTGAAATTGGGATTTTATTGCCGCCTGTGGGTGCAAAAACTGTCATCAAACCTTCACAAAACAAGCCATTCTCCTGTGGTACATTATCCCTAATGGGGAGTCCGTCTCCCCGGTCACATGTGAGATGGCATGGATTTGAACGAACAGGAAAAAGCTCAGAATTTACCGGCTGCTTCGGGCGATGTTTTTGCCGCCCATAATCCGGATACGACGCTCTCGCCGCTGGCGAAGGACCTCACCTATGGTGAGCGCAAATATGATCAGATTTTTAATTTTTGGCTGAACTTTGTTACCAACCTTGTTGTTTCGGCCGGATTTACTACTTGGTTGAGCCATGCACGCACACCTGTAAAAATTCCTTTCATCAAGAAAGAGCTTGTTCCCTACATGGTGCAGAAAAGCTGGGCAGAGCACATCAATAAGCTACCGATCATGGGGCTATTCGGCGATAAGCGCATGAGCGTTTCGAAAACCATGGCGGGGATTTTTAGTCTGACGACCGCTGGGCACTTCGTGATGATCCCGAGCGTTTGGTTGGGTTCGAAATTCAAAAGTCACTTGGTTGAGAAATGGGACCGTCAGCACTATGGCGACGAGGCGATGGATGATCCGTCGCTGAAAATGCGCCATGCGATGGTGGCGGCGGAAGAGCGCCCTACTCTCTTTGGCGCGGTGCTGGGGCGCATCGGTACGGTGTTTGCTACGCAAGCGACGGGTTATACGGTTGGTAATGCGAGCAATATTTTCAGCGTGTTCGGCCGCAA
>JBGAJE010000012.1:2572-22557 GCA_044225085.1 Rickettsiales bacterium
ATTGATGGGTAGCAAAGTTGGCTCGGTGGCGACGGAAGCTTTGCCTGGCCCCACTAAAAAAATTAACGATCGTTTCCGTGGCAAAGGTTATGGCTGGTCAAACATCCAGCTCGATACGCATCCGGAGCTTCATGGCGTTGCGTATGGTACCACGCTGCCGAATGGTATTGGTGGTGGCATTCCCGAGCATTTCGGCCGCAACTTGGTGGCTGACGTTCTCTATACGTTTGTCACGGCGTCAACAATTAGCCCGGCGATTAATTTCCTGAAGAAATATATACCGGGCATTACGTATAAGCCTAAGGTGAGTGCGGAGTATCAGCAGATTTTGGCGGAAGCGCCGGCTTATCGTCCGCGTCCGGTGCGGCCGTTTACCATTCGTGATGCGGTCATCACGCAAGAGATTGAGGCCGCAGGCCAGGCGAATGATAACCGTGCTTCGAGCAATGACAACCAAACGACGCGCGCCGTACCGCAGATACAAATCAGCGGCGTTACGGATCACGCTAAACTTGCTTCGGCTGAGAAGCATGTAGCGGTTGCTGGGTAGGTAACCAATGAGTGAAACACAAACCCTGAGCGCATCAGCACCTGCGCAAGAACAAGCCTACAGAGTGCCAACAACCACAGTGATTGATAACACGACTGTACCGCAAACTTATGAAATCCATCATGCCCCCATTAAACGCGATAAAACGTGGGGTGAACATACCTTCAATGTTGCGACTTACGGTGGATTCGCAACGCTGGGGAATGAAGGCCTTTCCATCCTTATCATGAACTCTGCTGAAAAAGGCTGGCTTCGTAAAATCTACGAGCCCTTCAAAAAGATCTTCACTGATCTAAAAGGTAGTAGCTTTCTTCCGCGTTACGTCACTGAAGGCCGCTTGCCTTACCTACTATTTGCCACTATCGGCGGTATGTTTACCGTCTTTCCGATTAAATATTTTGAAGATCGTAAAGGAAACATGGTCCGCAAACTCGACCATTTTTTCCATGGTAATAAAATCTATCAAGACCCCTACTATATCGAAGCGCATAAGGAAATGGACGAAGCGCCCAAGCAAACCTGGAGCTCGCTGGGTAAGGGTCGTGTGGTGACAGTGATCGCAGCAGCGGTGGCAGATGCTGTTTTTGGTTGGAAAGAAGCCATTACCACAAAAATCATTGAACACACGCCGCTTAAAGATACGTGGGTTAAAAAATATTCAAGTCTTCATAACCTCTCGACCACGGTGGCCGATAAATTGGTGGATGATGTTTTCAAAGTACCGGTACAAAAACGCTCTATGGTACATGAATGGGCCGTTACTGGTGGTTGGTTGCTCACTCTAAGTACCACTCTTACGGTACTATTCTATGCTTCCTCCAAGCTCTTCGCCCGCAAAAGTGAAGAAAAACGCGAGCGTAAACTTGAAGAGAAATTGGGCATTCCTGCCCACATAATTGTTCAACGCGATGAGACTGAGCAATTCGTACAAACTGCAAGCACTCCCAACCAACCTAGCCTTCACATTACTCAAATTGCACATGAAGGCCAAGCAGCCACACACACTTATCAAACCACCAATCTCAGCGCCTAGTGTTATTAATAACTAGTGACGCATTAGGATAACCTAAAAAAAAGAGGGCTTACGCCCTCAGTTTGTATGCTCGTTTTTTAGATTCTGGAGCTAGCTCCAGAATGGTGGATTGCAGCTGGGGCCGCGCTCACGCCGGTTCTGATCGATCTTCTCTTGCCCATCAAGCCCTTCCTTGAGGTTTGCCAGGCCAGTGCCGAGCAGAACTGCCCCCAAAGCGGCAGCGGGAGTGAAGAGAAGCGCGAAGCCAACGCTTTTCATCACGACTCCCGTAACGACCCGTTCTTTTTCGTCGGGTGTCATACGCACAGTCTCCTGTAAAAAAGCTTGCATCTTCACAGATGTAAGCATGCTTCAGATATGCAAAACCTATCCGGTCTCTCGAGTACGGTACAAAACCAAAAACACGAGGAAAGACTCACGAATTATATACGGAAAGTGTGACAGTTTGATGTCAGCATTGTAAATGTTTACAACTAGACACTCCCCCAGCCAAAAGCTACACCACCCCCATGTCCGAGCTCCTCACCGACTATTGGTACGTCGCCGCCCCCGCCGCCAAGCTCGCGAAGGCTGGTATGTTGCCCGTTAAGATGCTTGGCCAACAAGTGCTATTGGTGCGTGATAACGCTGGCAACGTCGCCGCGCTACGCGATTTTTGTCCCCACCGCGGTATGCCGCTGCGCTTCGGCCGCGTGGTCGATGGGTGTGAAGTGGAGTGCTGCTACCACGGTTGGCGGTTTAATATGGAGGGGGTTTGCACCACGATTCCCTCGATGGTGGAAGAGAAAACCGATATTGCAAAAATCAAAACGGGGCGTTTCCCTTGCCATGAAAAAGATGGGCTGATTTGGGTTTACATCGCACGGGATGGCGTGGGTACGCCGGCGCCACCACCGCCGGATATGCCGGCGCCGATTACGGGTGGATTTCACTTGGTGGAATCGGTGCTGTTCCCCTGCCCGATTGACCATGCGGTGATTGGGTTGATGGACCCGGCGCATGGGCCCTATGTCCATCGTTCATGGTGGTGGCGAACGAAGCGCTCAATGCATGTGAAGCAAAAGCAGTTCGCGCCAGTGGGCCATGGGTTCAAGATGGTGCGGCATGCGCCTTCCAAGAATTCTTTTGCCTATAAAATTTTAGGTGGGGCGCCGAGTACGGAGATTGCGTTTCAGCTGCCGGGGCTGAGGACGGAGCATATCACCATCGGCCGCCACCATGTGGTGTTGCTGACCGCGCTGACGCCGGTGGATACGCAGAACACTATGCTGCATCAATTTATGTATACCACCATTCCGCTACTGAATTTGCTGCGGCCGCTGCTGATTCCCTTCGGCAAAGCCTTCATCGCGCAGGATATGCAGGTGGTGAAAATGCAGCAAGAAGGCCTCCAACCTGGCCACCCGCCACTGCTGTTGATGGGCGATGCGGATGCGCAGGCGCTTTGGTATCACCGCCTGAAGAAAGAAGCGCTCGCGGCCCAGGTGGATGGGCGAGCATTTGAAAATCCGCTACGCGAGAAACTGCTGACTTGGCGGAGCTAAGCGGTTGCGCTTGTGCTTAAACGTTAATTTGTGTAAGCAATTGGTGATCTATATATCCCCGCATCCTTAAGGAAACGTTATGACCATTATTGCTCCTCCTCCGCCTCCTTCCACTAATCCTGGCAAGTTCATTTATGGCGATGAGGCAGACAACGTGCTTCACGGTGGCTTGAAAGACGACACGATTTTGAGCGGCGCGGGGGATGACACGGTTTATGGCGGCAATGGTGGGGACATCATCTCTGTCGGCCAATATTCCCTTAGCGGTGTGCTTGGTACTGGGCTTGCCTATGGCGGCAATGGCAATGATGCGATCATGGCCGGCAATGGCGCCGATACGCTTTATGGCGGGAATGATAACGACACGATTTACGGTGGGTGGCGCGTGACGATCGATGGCCATACGCTTGATGCATCCAACATCATTTATGGTGGCGACGGTCGTGATATCATTTTGGCAGGTGATGCCGGCGATTCCATTCGTGGCGGTAACGATAACGACACGATTGGCGGCGGCAAGGGTGCCGATTTTATTTATGGCGGTGCGGGCGATGACCATCTTGAGACTGGTGGCGGGCACGATACGCTCTATGGCGGTGATGGTAATGATAGTATTTCAAGCGATGGCGGCAGCTTGCTTTATGGGAATGCCGGCAATGATTCCATTTTCGGACTCACCGATGACAGTATTTATGGCGGCAATGGGGATGATTATATTCATATCGCCGGCACACAGTCTTATGTCCAAGCTGGTGCGGGGAATGATACGATTGATAGCAACTCCTATCACAGCGTGCTGATTGGCGGTGCGGGGGCTGATTTGTTTAACTTTCACTCGATTGGCTATGTTGTTATTGGCTCGGCGGCGGCGAGCACTACCATTGGCCGGTCACTGGGTGACCATATCATCGAGGATTTCAAACATGGCGTGGATAAGATCGCGATTGATAATGTCCATAGCTGGCTTGATCTCTCATCGCATTTGTCGCAGGACATGCATGGAAATGCCGTGATTTCGTATGGCGAGCACTCGACGATTACGCTTGTGGGGGTGCATGCCAACCAGCTAACGGCGGGTGATTTCCAGTTTTAGCACTAAATTTGGCCTTTTCGTGGCTTTGGGTAGTGCTCAAAAGGGTAAAATATCCTCTCGACCCCTGCCCCATTCCTTGCTATATCCCGCCGCTCTGGCGTGGACAGGTGACCGAGTGGTTGAAGGTACCAGTCTCGAAAACTGGCATAGGGGCAACTCTATCGAGGGTTCGAATCCCTCCCTGTCCGCCATAAATTTTTTGGCTGAAAAACCTCTGTGGTTTTCAGTCGCCCTCTGAGAGAGGCTGTGAGCCTCGCTCCCAATCCAAACCTCTCCACCACAACATCACCAGCAGGTTGCCAAAAGAGCGTTTTTGACCCCATTTTTTGATCTCAATCTCTGAACCTCTCCACCACGGCAAAAATAGTACGGTCTCAAGCTCTACACCGAATTGCTCTCTGTTTGCTCTCATCATTGGAGGATTTCGAATCTCCTTCGGTAGGCAAAGACAATTAGTTTTTGCTGTATAGAATTTAAAAGAGTGCTAATTACTAAGATGGAATTCATAACGAGCTAAAAAATATGGCTAAATCTAAAGAGCAGCCCACAACTGCGAAATATATTAAAAAGAATCCGCGCCTGTATCAGGAGCCATACAACGATGAAAAGCCGTTCAACTGGTTTAAAGAGCCAAGATATCTTGATGCGCAGCTTTTTGAGCTGCAACATGTTGTAGGTGTTTCTCTTGAAGGGGAAGGTGATATCTCAGCCGAATTAGAGATGATGAAAAGACAGCGAGAAATTGCCGATTTGGTAAAGCCGGAACCATCAAATATAGATGATGAAACTTTTAATGAACTAAGGGATTACGCTGCTAAAAAAGTAGCCACTGAGGGCAAAAAAACAAAGGTAAGTAGCATTATCAAAGCAAGAGCTGTTTTTCCAGATAGGACAATTAATCTATTTGAAGATGGACAAATAAATAAAGCGCGTTTTAAGAGCGCCGAATTTATATGCAAAGAAGGTAATGGCTTAGGTTGCATGGCACACAATGCAGGTGACATGTTAAATTACGACCGCTTTCATAGCTCGCCCTATATTTCGATCGAAACGTATTTGCCAGCAGAATTATTTCAGAGTTTGCTACAACAGATTAAGGAAGAAAAAGTTACTGAGGCACATGTGTACCTTCAGGTTGACGTTTTCCAATCAGAAGTGGAGCGCTCACTTGCAGAGCCTTGGATGCCGCAGGATTATACTATTGAAGCAGAATCATATGATAATTATTGTGGAATCGCTTCAATGCGGCTTGGAAATAAGCCATACTTGCAAAGTCCTCGCGATGAATGGGTTGAAGATGATTCTGCCCCCCTTCCACAACAACAGCAAACTACACCTGAGATTCAATTGATGACTTTGTTAGTCAGCGAATTGCGCCGTACTAATAAAATGCTAAAAATGATTGCTATAATACTAGGATTGCTTGCAGTTTTTTGGCTGCTTAAATAACAAATATAGGACAGTTGAACTAATTTTATTTTTAACAGTGAATTTGCTGTTTTGCTTTTAAAAAACGGCGAATTTCCTATACTGCGAACGCGAGAGTAGACTTCCTAGTGCTCCGCCATTTTCCTTGTTTACGATTGTTTTCCCTATGCCACGCGCAGTAAGGCGTAGCCGGTTTCTTCGGGGCGGAGGAGCATGTGGGGGGTGCGCGCGAGGATAGTTTTGAGTTTGCCGAAGTTTAAGGGCTTGACCAAATAGCCAGCGGCTCCCAATGATTCGGCGCGCAGCATGTCTTTGTCATAGTCCGAGCCGGTGCACACGACGACGGGGATATCGCGCAGTGCTTCCTCGCTGCGTAGGTGCTCCAACAACTCAAATCCATCCATTTCGGGCATATTGATATCGAGTAGCAACAAATCGATGGCTGAGCCGTTTTTTGCACAGGTGTGTAACATAGCGAGCGCTTCTTTGCCGTTACGCGCTTCGGTGTAATTGCAATTGAGCCCTCTACCTCGGAAAGCGTAAAACGTGCGACCAGTAAATCGGCGCTGCTATCATCGACCAACATAATATTGGCTACCGTGCCCTCTTGTGGTGAGGATGCCGCCGCTGGTGCAGGTTCCTCGGCAACGATATCAGATGTGCTGGTCACCGCTTTGGGCAAGGTGAAGAGGAATGTGGCTCCCTGCCCCACGGTGGACTCGCACCATATGCGGCCGCCATGCGATTCCACAACCTTGCGGCAGATCGCAAGGCCTAACCCTGAACCCTCGACTGCATAATTTACCAGTCGCCGGAATGGCTCGAAGATGCGATTAAAATAGATCGCTTCAATGCCCGGCCCATTGTCGCGCACGCGAAATAGCCAGTCTTCGGCCTGTTCTTCCGCCTCGATTGTAACGGTTACGGGGTTGTCGCTGTGATGAATGGCATTGGAAATTAAATTTTGTAGCACCTGAATGAGTTGAACATGGCTTGCCCGAATGATTGGCATCGGCCCTTTTATTACGGTCGCTTTGCGCTCACGGATTAATTCACCGAGATTTTCTTGCACTTCGTTCAAGACAGACGATACATCGCACGACTCCTGTTCCATCGACTGCGGATCGTCGAGCCGTGTATAAAAGGAAAACACTATCAATCAGCAGTCGCATGCGATTGGCGGCTTTATGAACATACTGAAAATAATTGGCAGTTTTGCCAGTGAATTGTTCGCGTTTTTGAATCATTTCCACTAGGGAGCAAATGCTACGTACCGGCTCCTTCAGGTCGTGCGCTAATGCGCGGCTGAAAACTTCCAGCGAGCTATGTTGTTCGTAGATGCGTTTTTGCATGTGGCAATGTTCGATGGCGCTGCGCACGACGTATTCCAACGATTCTGGCGTGATGTTGGCTTTGGAAATATAGTTTTGCGCCCCTTCTTGCATGGCGTTCACTGCGACTTTTTCGTTACCCTGCCCTGTCAACATCACTACCGCGAGGAACGGATGCTCGGCACGGATTCGTTTTAGAATCTCGACGCCATCGTGGCCGGGCATGGAGTAATCGAGCAGTACACAGGTGAAATGTTCGGTGTTTAGACGATTCAGACCGTCTTCGCCGCTATCAGATTCCGATATGATGCAGCTATCACCGATGCTTTTTTTTAATGACCGGCGGTAAAGCGAGCGGTCGTCTTCGCTATCATCAATTACTAACAGTTTGATTATGTCGTTCATAACGTCTTTTCCTTGGGCAACAAGGCGATTTCAAACCAATATTCTTTGAGTTGCTTGATTGCCGTGATTAACCCATCAAAATCGACCGGTTTTTGCACATAGGTGTTGGCGCCCAATTCGTAGCAAGCTTTTACATCGCGTTCGTCGTCGGACGTGGTGAGTATGACGACGGGGATTTGGCGCAGCTCCTTTGACTGTTTAATGATCTCCAGCGTTTTGCGGCCATCCAAACCCGGCATGTTGAGATCTAGCAAGATAATGCCTGGCTGAACATTGGTGCTTTCGCGTAAATACATGATCGCCGACTCGCCCGAAGACGCGCGGACAATGGGATTGCGCAAATTGGTTGCGGCAAATGCGCGCTTGGTCGCTTCGTAATCGTCTTCGCTATCTTCAATGATCAGGATGGGTTGCGATTCATGTTTGGGGGTTTGTATCATGGGAATATTCTCCTATGTTAAAATAGAAAATCGTACCTTCACCAACCCTTGATTCGAGCCATATTTTTCCGTTATGGCGCTCGATAATTTTCTTTACGAACGTAAGACCAACTCCCGTACCCTCTTCGCCTTCTTTGACATTTTGTAATCGTTTGAAGATTTTAAAAATTACTTCATGAAATTCGGGGGCGATGCCCACACCGTTATCTTTTACATATAGTACATTTTTCTCCAAATTGCCATTAGGGTCACGCTCAGTTTCGTGAAAGCCTATTTCTACAATTTTTTCATCTTTATTGTTATATTTTATGGCATTAGTGATGAGATTGCGCAGTGCCTCGGTGAGGCGGACTTTGTCGCCAACTAGCGTGGGTAAGGTTTCTGGCACCAGAATCGTGGCATGACGTTCCTGTAGGAAAACGTCGATCATGACTTTGATATCGTGGACGACTTCGTTGAGATCGGTCGGCTGAATCGCTAATTCCTGTCGTCCAAGCCGTGAAAAATATAGCAAATCATTCACCAATTTTTCCATCCGCTGGGTCAAATAAAGCAATCGATGTAAGCGATCGACGCTGTCTTTCTCGAGCTTACCCTCGTTATCTTCGAGTAGAAAACGAGAATGGTTGTGAATGCCACGCAATGGCTCTTTCAAGTCATGCGAAGCAATGTAGGCAAAGTCATCGAGTTCCTTATTGCTGCGCTCCAGATCGAACATGTAGCGCTGGAGTTTATGCTCTGCCGCTTTTCGATCGCTGATGTTGCGAGCGATTTTTGAAGCGCCGATGATGTTTCCATCCCCATCGATAATGGGTGAAACGGTAAGGGAAATGTCGATGAGAGTTCCCTCTTTTGTCCGCCGCGCCGTCTCGAAATGGACCACACTATGACCCGCGAGCAGCTTGGCGATCAGTGTTTTTTCTTCCTGCCGACGATCAGCGGGAATAATGAGATTGATATGCTGGCCAACCGCTTCTTCCACCGTATAGCCAAACATGCGCTCCGCCCCCGCATTCCATGAGGTGATGATGCCATCGATCCGTTTGCTGATGATGGCGTCATCCGAAAATTCGACAATGGCGGCGAGTAGGCTGCGCGCCTCCACATGTTTTTGAAGCGTGGCCAGCACTTCGGCTAGTTTGCTGACTTCGTCATTTTTGCCGGTTACGAAGGGCATCAGCGTCACCGATTTTCCGGCGGCGGTATCGAGCAACGCATTTGCCATGTGCTGAATTGGGCCGATCACCCGGCGGTTTACCACCCAAAAACTATAGGAACATAATCCCAGCCCGATCAGTAATATGAATAGGTGCAACTGCATCGATCGTTCGGCAGCATGCTCGAGACCTTCCACGTAATGTTGTGTTTGAAGGAGCGCCGCATTTTTTAGGGCATTCAGCGAATCGTTTGAACTGCCCGCCACTTCCAGCCATTGATCGATGGTGATGGGATAATGCGCCGTCATTACGCCAGGCACGTAAAATAGATCTTCGACCATCTCATAAACGCTGAGATAATGGCTTTGCGCATCTTTTAGGTAAGGCGTGATTTCCGGCGCGAGTTTACTGCGCTCACTTAATCGCGCGCACATTTCCCAACCTTGCTCGATTACGCCGCGCCAACGGAGTAATTGCGCTTGATCTTCCGGCGTTGCTGGCCGGTCAGCGACGATTAAGCTGCCAATTACCGCATGCTCACGGCCGGAATAACGGATGATGAGCCCAAGGAAATGCTGAAACATCAATCGTTGGGTAACGATCGCGTCAATTTCAGTGAAAGATCGCGTGTAATCGATCCATAGGCTGTAAGTGGTACCGATTGCCTGTGTGGACGTATCAAACCATTCCTTGGCAAAGACCGGATCACGTTTCTCGGATGCGAGCGCGAGTGCTTGATCTGTCTGCTTGCGTATTGTGAGAAGCTTTTCGCGCTCTTGCTCAAAATCGTGCAAAATATTAGCATCCACGGTTAGTGTCGTATGGCTGAAACTAGTGAGAATATAGTTGATTCCTGCATCCGCCGCTTGCCGGCTTTGTTGCAGTTGCGGCAATAAATTACGGTCAATATCCGGGTGGGGCGAGTAAAGTAACGCCACGGTAATTTCACGCTCGCGCGACAATTGCTCAATCGCGTTAAAAAATTGCTGACTCACGAGCACCGCTTGTTTGAGATTTTGAATCTTGTTCCACTGGCGCCATTCGTCGTAAAGACCACGCAGGCTTAAAAGCGCGATCAACAAGGTCAATGTACTGATCGTTAGGACCAGGATCGTGCGAAGCGACAAAGAGCGAGGTTGTAAAGCGGGACTCATGAGCGCGACCGAATAAGTGTCATTAAACTCCGCAGCCGTGCTTGTACGGAAAGCTGGGCAGCGGCAACCGCATCGGCATTCATCTCAACCGTAATGTGATTATCGCGATGGCCGAATTCGATCATGCCTCCTGCTTGCGCGAAACCTGGATACTCACTGACAGTCAATACCGGCTTACCTGCAAGCGCCGCGCGAAGTTGCGGCCAGGTATCTTTTTTGTCGGCATCAATCACGATGAGATGGCAGGAGGCTGCCTCAGCAACATCGGACAGCGAGCGGATAACAATCGATCGCTGATTAACGCTGCGCCCCTGCATCGACTGCAGATTGCCGCTGAATGGGTCGTCGCCGTAAATGCAAACTGCCATGTCGCGTGCTGCATCCGCCGCTGGCCAGTCGGTATATTTTAAAAAATTATAGAGCATCCCTACTTTGATTTTTTGCTCGGCGAGTTGAAAATTTTGCGCATACGCCGGGGTTGCCAATAGGATGACCAAGGCAAGCCATGTGGCTTTACGGGCTAGAATCTCCATATGGCTTGTCCATACATTGCGCGCGGAATTTCGGTGGCGTTCGCAGCGGTGGTCGCATTAAATTCTTGGTGGTCATTATTGAGCAGATTTTGACCGACAAGATTAAATTCAAGCCCTGGTGTAATTTTCCAGCCAAGCCGCGTATCCAATTGCCAGTAATTGGGCACCTTCATGTCAGGTAATGAATCGACATAATAGAGCATGGTGTCGAAGGTAACATTGTCATTCACATCCCACCGCGCCCGCAGACTGACTTGTTGTTGTGGCGAGCTTCCTTCGCTACTACTAGAGAAGGTGCCGGCTGGCTCATGAAAAGCTAACCTCATTAAGCTATAGCTACCCGTTAATTTTAAATCTTTGCGCAGCTGCCAGTCGAGCGTAGTCTCCGCGCCGTAGGTTTCCGCGTCCATGCCATTGTAGGGGCTTTCCACCACAACCAGACGTGTGGGATCAGTTCCGAGCGCGAATCCGCCAAATCCGTACACGATAATATCGTGATACTGGTTGTAATAGGTCGCAACATCGAGACTGGCGTTGGACGTTAGCTGACGTCGATAACCGAGTTCATAAGCGATTAATTCCTCGCTATCGAGATTGGGGTTGGGGAATGTATCAATGCTCGCCAAACTCGGCGGTGCTCCTGCTAGCCCTGTCGCTTGCACGGCTTGAATATCTTCCTCTAGGCGGCTCGGCGTACGCACTGCACGCGACACTGAAGCCCAAACCATCTGATCCGCATCAGGATGGAACTGCAGCCTTGCATTGGGCTGAATTTCAAAACCCGTATAGTCGTTATGTTCCAGCTTGCTTCCAAGCGTCAGGAACCAGCGGTCGGGTTCAAGGGTGATCTTATCCTGCACGAAGGCGCTAAACAGCTGATCGTTACGCGTGCCATCATCGAACGTAATAATCGGAAACCCGCCAGCAGGATTGGTTTGCAGCAGTGTATCGTGCGACAATCGATACCGTCCGCCAACAATGATTTGGTGCCGGTCTTGCTGCGGCAGTTCCCATTGGCTATCAAAATCGAAGCTGGTGCGGCGGTCATCGATGAACTCCTGATTACGCGCGGTGTAATCGATGTAGGATTGCAATGTCAGTCGCGAGCCATCAGCCATATTGCGCGTCCAGCGGCCCAATATGTTGGCGCCGCGCGCGTCGATATTTTCTTCGGCGTTTTGTATGAGAAATGGTGAGACAAAGAGTGGGATATTACGCAACTGGCCGTCATGATTGTCATACACGTCGCCTTGGACGGTGAAGCTGCTATTTTCCTGCGCTTTCCAATCGGCGCGGAAGCCGCCACGTTGTGCTAACTGGCCGTCGCCGGCGTTGAGGCCGGCGGGTGATTTGTTATCTTCACGATCGGTGTATTTGCCGTAGATGCGATAATGGCCATTCTCGCCGAATGTGCCACCGTAGCGCTGGCTCACGATTGCGCGATCCCCCGTGCCGACGGTGACGCTTGTCAGATTGCCTTGCGTGTCGGCGGCACTCTTGGTGATGATATTAATGACACCATTGACCGCATTGGCGCCCCATAGGCTCGCACCCGGACCGCGGATGACTTCGATGCGGTCGATATCTTCAAGGACTGTATCTTGCACATCCCAATAAACACCGGAGAAAAGTCCGTCATAGACTTCGCGGCCATCCATCAGCACTAACAATTTATTCGCTAGCGCACTGTTGAACCCACGTACCGTGACGGCCCAGCTTCCCGCGCCAGTGCGTGCGACTTGAACACCTGGCACCAATCGCAGTGCGTCGGGAATGGAAGTGGCACCGGAACGGCGAATATCTTCATTGGTCACCACATAAATAGCGGCCGGTGCATCCATGATTTTTTCAGAGGTTTTGGAAACCGACATCACGGTTGCATTGAATAGCTGTTCGGGCGAGAGCTCAAATGGGTCAACACTTTCTTCCGCGGCGAGTGATGAGCTGGTACCGAGCAGCAAGGTCGTGACGATGGCCGGAAAAATACCTCTAATTGGGCCATGGTGTTTTCTTTCTAACCATTTGATTTTCGGCATAGAAATAACCAATTAGAGTACATTGCTGTATACAACCAGAGGTATTCTAAAAAAAGGGGGCATGCAATTCAAAAATAGGAATTGAACAATGTCAGAACCTATTTGAATGCTTTAAGCAGCGATAGAGTGCCATCTTGGTCACCCCACTCGCTTCATCGTTTTTTGAATCTATCCAAACTACATTGCAGCATTAAAAGCACACAAATAATTTTACGTTAATTGTTCACTCCGACAAAAACGGTGCGGCGCAAAACAGGTTCTTCAAGATCCTAATTTAGGAGAGCACCAAAAACCAAACGCGCGATAAAAATTCGGCGGCCTAATTCTGCTAACTAGTGTATGTTAGTAAAACGCACGAAGGACTAAAAAGTCCTTGATATGTGCACATGGCTAACATTTTCGTTGTTATTTTATGAAGTGGATAGTTTTAGTTGGTTACTAAACTGATTGGTCGTGATTACCATGCGTGCAGCGGCACTTCGCACCACCATCCTCAATTCGGCTTTTGCCGTAAGCCTTCTTGTGCCAACGGCAGAAGTAATGGCCGCTACCAGAACTTGGACCGGTGGCGCCGGTGCCGGTGACACCAGTTGGACGACACCGGCTAACTGGGGTGGCACCGCACCGACGAGTGCCGATATTGCCAACATCCCCAACACGGCTAACCAACCTACCGTCACCACTAGTACTGCCGCGGCCACCGATGTGCGCCTGGGCAGCACTGCCACCAGCACTACCTAAGTATCACGGGTACCGGTGTGCTCACCGATACGAATGGCTATATTGGTTATGTCGCCGGATCGACCGGTGCGGCGACAGTGACAGGCACAGGGGCAAGCTGGGCTAATAGCACGAGCCTCTATGTCGGTAATAGTGGTACGGGTACACTGAACGTACAAAGCGGTGCTCACATCAGCGATGCTAGCGGTTATATTGCGTACAATGGCACCGGTTCTCTCGGCACTGCCACGGTGGATGGCACTGGATCGATCTGGTCATCCACCGGCGTGTAGCGCGTTGGGCAAAGCGGTACAGGAACATTGCATATCACCGCTGGTGGTGTTGTCAGTGGTGCGACGGGTTTCTTGGGTTTGAATAGCGGCTCGACCGGGATCGCTACCGTCGATGGTGCGGGATCGAGCCTAACAAGTAGCGGCAACCTCTCCGTGGGTAGCGGCGGTTTCGGCTCCTTAAGCCTCACCAACGGCGGCAGTGTTTCAGTCAGTGGTACTGCTTATCTCGGCCCTAACGCAGGTGCGACCGGTGTTGCAACGTCGATCGATGGTACCGGCTCAAGGCTGGGCAACATCCAGGTTTGAAATCGGTGGCCTCAACGGTACGCTCACCATTCAAAATGGCGGCACAGCCAGCAGTACGACCACCAGCCTCATTGCTGCCAATGCAAACAATCATGGAACGGTGAACGTTACCGGCACCGGATCGCAGGAATGCGACAACTCTGCGTGTGGGCAATAGTGGCACCGGCACATTGAATATTACAAATGGAGGGAATGTCACAACCTCCGGCAGTACAGCCAATGTTGGTAATGGTACTGGCTCGCTTGGTTCCGTCACCGTCAATGGTAGTGGGTCGAGTTTAGTGAATACTAATAATGGCATCATTATTGGTAATGCAGGGCCGGGACGCTTAGCATTCAAAATGGCGGGAATGTAAGTGACACAACAGGCACGATCAGTAATGGCACCGGCAATAGTAACAGTGCGACTGTGGATGGAACAGGATCAAGCTGGACAAATTCCGCTGATTTCAAAGTTGGCAATATAGGCACAGGAGCATTGACTATTTCCAATGGGGGCATGGTTTCTGCAGCCGGTACGGGTTCGATTGGCAGCGCTGCTGGTTCCACCGGCACCGCAACAGTAACAGGCACCGGGTCGAGCTGGACAAATGGCGGGCAATTAAGAGTTGGCAATAGTGGTACGGGGTCATTAAGCATTACGAATGGCGGGCAAGCCAGCAGCACTTCGACAACCTATGTCGGGGTGAATAGCGGCTCGACTGGTACACTGACAGTAAACAGTGGCGGTCAGCTCTCTAGCTTGAATAGCCAAATCGGCGGCAATAGTGGTGGAATAGGAACAGCGACTATATCTGGCACTGGTTCCAGCTGGACAAATAGCGGTTATGTTCAAGTTGGGGCTAACGGCACGGGAACGTTAACCGTAAACACCGGCGCCTCGATTTCATCAATGGCCGACAGCTATATTGGCACCAATAGCGGTTCTGTCGGTACGGCAACGGTGGATGGCACAGGGTCAAGCTGGGCATCCGCCGGTCAATTTCAGGTGGGCAGCAGCGCGAACGGTACACTGACAGTCAGCAATGGCGCACATGTTTCGAACACTTCGTATGGAATTATAGGGGCATTTGCTGGCTCCACCGGCACGGCGACGGTGGATGGTACGGGGTCGAGCTGGACCAACGCAACATCATTGGGAGTTGGTCGCCAAGGTGTGGGCAGATTGACAGTCAGTAATGGGGGAATGCTCAACGATACAACGGGATATATTGCTGATTACACAGCCAGCACCGGCACGGCGACGGTGACGGGAACCGGATCAAATTGGGCGAATAGTAGCGATCTGTATATCGGTAACATCGGCACGGGTACACTGACGATTGCCAATGGCGGCACTGTTACCACAGCAAGCGGCACCAGCTACAACTATGACGATTCTGACACGACCACTACACCGCGAACCAGCAGTTCGACCGTCTATATTGCTGCCCTATCTGGTTCTACGGGCACCCTCAATATCGGCGGCACTGGCGGGGGTGCGGCAGCGGCGGCGGGGACGGTATCGGCGTCGACGGTGGCGTTCGGCGCTGGGACGGGAACGATCAATTTTAATCATACGGGAACCGGTTATGTGTTCGCGCCCGCGATCACCGGGAACGGGACGATTGGCATATTGGCGGGAACTACTTTGTTCACCGGTGACAGCAGTGGATTTACTGGCTCCACCATTATCCGAAGCGGTGGTGTGCTCGGGGTGACCGGTTTGCTCGGCGGCGCTGGTAGCACAGCTATAAATGTGGGGAGCAGCAGCGCCGGTACGCTGAATGTCACCAGTGGCGGGAAAGTGACGAGTATCAGTAATACTATCGGCGCCAACAGTGGCGTCTCTGGTACGGTCGCGGTGACGGGGACCGGTTCGAACCTGACGACGACAACCGGCCAACTCAGAGTGGGCAGCAGTGGTACGGGTTCACTCACAGTCAGTGGTGGCGGCGGCGTGAATAGCGGGGCAGGATATGTTGGCACATTGACGGGTTCTACAGGCACCGCCACGATAACAGGGACGGGCTCAAGCTGGACGAGTTCCAACAATCTCATTGTCGGTAATAGTGGTATTGGCACACTGAATATTCAGAATGGTGCTAGTGCCAGCGATGTGGCGGCAGGTATCGGCCAATTGGCGGGATCGACGGGAGCTGCCACGGTGGATGGCATTGGCTCCAGCTGGACTCATACTTCGAATCTTTTTGTCGGCAATAGCGGTACAGGGACGCTGAATATAACGAATGGTGGTCAAATCAGTGACCTGAATGGCAATATTGGCAATAACACAGGTAGTGTTGGCACTGCGACAGTAAGTGGCACCGGGTCACGCTGGAACCATAGCTCAAACCTTTTCATCGGCACCGGTGGCACCGGTATATTGAATGTGCTAAACGGCGGCAGCATTAGTGCTGTGGGTAGCAATATCGGTACTAATGCGGGCTCTACCGGCACGGCGACCGTTGATGGATTAGGATCAAGCTGGACGAATAGCGGTGGGTTTTTTGTCGGACTCATTGGCTCCGGTACATTGACTATACAAAATAGTGGCACAGTAACTGCAAATAGCTTCATCACCGTTGGTCGCAATGCGGGCTCAATAGGCAATCTTACTATTCAAAGCGGCGGCATTCTTCACTCTTACGATGCAGAGATGGCATATGCAGGGGGGCAGGCAACTGGGCTGATTACCGGCACCGGATCGCAGTGGAATGTGGATAGCAATGCCTATCTCGCTGCGACCAGTGATCCAACCGTACCTGCTGCCGGCACTGCCACGCTAACAGTGGCGAATGGCGGAAGCCTGTTGGTTGGCAGTGGTACGGGTACGCTGACCATCGCCAATACATCCACCGCGCAAGGCACTCTCAATATCGGCGGCACTGGCGGTGGTGCGGCAGCGGCGGCGGGGGCGGTATCGGCGTCGACGGTGACGTTTGGATCGGGGACGGGAACGATCAATTTCAACCATAACACGGCGGGTTATATATTTGCGCCGGCGATCACCGGGAACGGGACGATCAACGCATTGGCGGGGGATACGACGCTTTCGGGGGATCTGACGGGCTTCACCGGTAGTACCAACTTGCTGGGCGGTGATTTAGCTTATACATTCGGTACGGGCAGCACACTCAGCACACCGGTTTCGGGCTCGGGCTCGCTGACGATTGCCTCCGGCGGAACGACGTTCCTGACGAGCAACTCCTCAGGCTTCAGCGGGACGACGACGGTGGCGGATGGTAGCACGCTATCGGTGAATGGTCAGCTTGGCGGGACACTAAGTGTGAGCTCCGGCGGCACGCTCAAAGGCAGTGGCACAGGCGGTGCAGTAACGGCCGCAGCTGGTGCCATCCTCGCGCCGGGCAATTCGATTGGAACGCTCACCGTATCCTCACTCAGCACCAATTCTGGCACGATTTATCAAGCAGAAGTGGCAGGCAGCGGGGCAAGCGATCTCATTCATGCAACGGGTGCGGCAACGCTCGGCGGCGGTACGGTGCAAGTGATTCCGACCGGCGGAATTTATCATCCCAGCACGCAGTATACCATCATCACCGCCGATGGTGGTGTGAGTGGCGCGTTTGATGGCGCCACCAGCAGTGGCACTTCGCTCTTCCTTACACCATCGCTGAGCTATGATGCGAACCATGTGTATCTCGCCTTAGCACGTAATGGCACTAGCTTTGCTTCCACCGCCGGTACTAGCAACGAACGCGCAGTGGCGAGCGCCATCGATACGATGAACCCGAGCAGTGATACGTATGGCCTTGTCTCAGGCCTGGGTAATAACGCCGCCGCGCAAGCCGCCTATAACAGCCTCTCTGGCGAAGCGCATGCGAGCAACCAATCCTCCTTATTGCAGGGCGAGCATTTGGTTAGCGACTTAGTGCTTAATCGCCTTGAGGCAATTGGCAATGATACGGATGACACTCAGAGCTTTCAGCTCGCCTACAACGCAAACGATGTGGCGGATGTCGCCCCGAATGTTCACCGCAGTGGTGTGTGGGTGCAAGGCTTCGGTGATTGGAGCCGCCGCAAGGGCGATAGCAATAGCGCAAGCATATACGATAACACGAGCGGCGTATTGATGGGGGTGGATGGCGATCTCGCCAGCCTCGGTGATCGCTGGCGGGGCGGTGGTGCCATCGGCTACAGCTATACAAACATGAAGGATGGCGCGCGAACCTCAAATGCCAATAGCACCAACTACCATGCAGCGGTGTATGCGGGCACGCGACCGAGCATCAATCATTTAACGCTTAAAGTGGGGGCGGATCTCACGTGGCACGATGTTACTAGTACGCGTAATGTCACCGTCGGCGGGATTACGGATATCGATAAAGGTGACTATAATGCTTACAGTGCGCAGGCATTCGCTGATCTCAGCCAGCCATTTGTGCTGAGCAAGAGCTCCAGCTTCGCTCCGTTCGGCACCGTGGCGTTTTTGCATCAATCGACTGATAGCTTTACAGAAACAGGCGGCAGTAGCGCGCTGAGTGTAGAGGATGGCACAAATGACTTATTTAGCACTACGTTCGGTTTGCGCGGGGCGACGCATGTGACCTTCCATGATCCTGCCAGCCTTAATACGCATAGCGCGGATCTCTCTGCCAGCGCGGGTTGGAAGCATTTGATTGGAGATGTTACTCCCAGCAGTACGGCTAGCTTTGCCTCAGGTTCGAGCGCGTTTACCGTCGATGGCGCTCCGCTCGCACGCGATGCCTTTAGTTACAATGCCAATGCCACCCTCCCTATTGATAATGCGGCATCCCTCACCTTCTCTTACCAAGGCCAGCTCGCTAGCGAAGCTCAAGCCCAATCGATCATGGGGACGTTCAAATGGAAATTTTAGAAAGTCTTAAAAAACCATCAGCATCAATTCGTATTGATTTTATAAATTGCTACTGAATAGATACGCGATATGGGATTACTGGAGCAATTATTTGGAACTGAAAACTTTATGCCTCATGGGCATTGTTTTCTTTGGTATCCCGATGTTTTATGGCTGCATGTGATCTCTGATGCGATAGTGGGCTTGGCCTACTATTCGATGCCGATTGCCCTCTTCTATTTTGCACGTAAACGGCCGGACATGCCATTCCGGCATTTGTTTGTCCTATGCGGCGCGTTTATTTTACTGTGCGGGACAACGCATTTTTTTGCGATTTGGGTGTTGTGGAATCCAGATTATGGGGTCGAAGGTTTAATCAAGGGCGCCACGGCAGTGGTGTCGATTTTAACGGCGATTATTTGTTGGAAATCTATGCCACAAATTTTGACTGCGCCGAGCCCGCGGCAACTTGAGCTTATGAACGAAACGCTCAAAAGCACTTACGCGCAAGTTGAGGTGCAAGTGGCGCAGCGGACTGCGCAACTGGCGGAGGCGAACCAACAGTTGCAAGATATGACGGTTGCGGCGGAGAAGGCAAATCAGGCAAAATCGGAATTTCTGGCGAATATGAGCCATGAGATTCGCACCCCAATGAATGCGGTGGTGGGGCTGGCAAATATTCTTGGGATGACGCCGCTGAACGACAAACAGAAAAAATATGTCGATACCATGCAGCTGAGTGCGGAGTCGCTGCTGTCATTGATCAATAATTTGCTCGATATCTCAAAAATCGAGAGCGACATTATTAAACTCGATTACACGCGCTTCGATCTCGAGAAATTGGTGAGCGAGGTGATGACAATCCTTTCCATGAAGGCGCGTGATAAGGGGATTTCGATTTCGTTTGGATTTGATGCCGCGCTCAAGGGCGAATTTATTGGCGACGAAGCTAAAATGAAGCAAATCTTCATGAATCTTGTCAGTAACGCCGTGAAGTTTACGGAACGTGGGTCGGTTGAAATTTGGGTGGCGCTGAAGAATAATAAAGGCCAGCGGGAAACGGTGATTGCGATTCAGGATACGGGTATTGGCATCGCGGAAAACCGGCAGGCAGCAATTTTCGGAAAATTCTCGCAGGGTGATACA
>JBGAJE010000013.1:0-21400 GCA_044225085.1 Rickettsiales bacterium
CGAAAATTTCGGCGCCACGGTCTTTGTCGAACATAAAGAGACGACAATTGAATTTACGCGCTTGGGCGCAGAGGAAGTTCATCAGCACCGTTTTCCCTGCACCGGTCGGGCCGATGATGGTGGTGTGGCCTACATCGCGCGCATGAAAGTTGAAGAAAAACGGCGTGCCCGATGTGGTATCGAACACGGTGACGGCGTTGCCCCAATGGTTTCCGTCCACCCTTCCAACCGGGTAGTTATGCATGGCAGCGAAGCCAGCAAGGTTGAGTGTATTGATGCGCGATTTGCGGCCGATGAAATCGAAATTTGCTGGCAGTTGCGCCCAGTAACATTGTTCCATCACTAGTTTTTCGCGGATGGGGTTGATGCCGACATTCACCAGCTCCGCGATGGCCATGGAGAGTGCGCCTTCGAGCGCGTTCAAACTATCTTCGCGGCAGAGAATGGTGAGGTGGTGTGCGCCCATCGCGATGTGGCCGGACATGGCCATATCGAGCGCATCGGTAATTTCGTTGGCTTGGCTGATCGCGACATCCTGCGATTGGCGCATGCGGCGTTGTTGCAATTGCATAGAACCAATACTGCTCTGGCGATTTTCGAACGCATAACTTTGCGAGATGATGAACTCGAACGGCAATTGCAAGAATGCATCCATAATGCCCGCAGCCGTATGGGGCGCGTATTCGCGGATGCTGATGATGCCAGCGTATTTTGTGCCTGTGGGGGAACGGATTTCAATCGCACGATTGCCGAAATAGAGGCGATTCATGGGCAGGTAATGCGCGATATCAATCGTCGGGACGAGCATTTTTTGCGAATCGCCACCATTCACAAGGCGACTTAGAAATTCGAGCGGCTCCGAGACGGGACCGAACTCGCTCATTTTTGTGGTGAGTACGCGTGCACCGTAATCCTTGAACGTGGCGAGCACACGGTAGACGGATTCACGTAGCTCTTTTGCCATTTCCTGCAGCTCGATGGATTCGGCGTTCTTGTTCGTGCGTTGTTCGAATCTGCTGAGCAAATTCTCGAATTTTGCGGCGCCTTTTGTGTCTTTTTTACGGATGACGGTGATGTAGAGCTCGTTGATAAACGTGCTGCGTGTAATGTGTTTGTTGCGCCATTTATCATCGATATATTTTGCAAATCCTGGCGGTATCTCGCCCGCGGGGTGCGCGCTTTGGCGGCGGCGGATGGTGTGAAACCACATGGCGAATGTGCCTTCCGCCATGGATTTGAGGAGCGAGTTGCGCACCATTTTTTTCATGTCGACGACATCGTCGTCTGCCGTCTCGAACGAGAAGCCATCGATCTTGATGACTTGCATCAATTCTTTCTTTTTGGTGATGATGGTTTCTTTATCCCAGTGATGTTCGTAAGGGATAAAATACGCGGCCGAAACTTCCCGCTTGGCAACTGATGCCTTCGATACTTGCCGTCGCTTCAGTGGTTTTAAGATCATAGTTGTTTAAATGAATTCACGCTAAAAGACATCGTAGGAGTTGGTGTGGTGGTGGTAAACGCGGTTCCAGCTTATGAAACCGAATCTCATGCGTAGCATCCAGAGTTCCACGGCACGCGGCTCTTTCATGCAGAGCAGGTAGCCAAACATGTGGATGACCACGCCAAGCGGAAAGGCGAGGAAGGATTTGGTGTCGATGAAAGTCACCATCGTGATCATCGCATTCAACACGAAATACATGTAGCTGACGCCCGCAATCATCGGTGGACGAGCAAGACCTTGAAATAACGGATCTGTTTGTAACCGACCTCCGGCCATAAGCCCTTCTCCCCATTGGCAAAACCGCGGCGAACGCAGTTTCCCTTACATTTCCGGCGATTATACTACCACCCTGGTAGAATACCAAGAATTTACTAAAATTGTGTAAAGATGGCGGAAAGTAATTAGGGGTTGGTGCAGAACTGCCCTGGGAGGAGGTTATGGGAGGGGTGGTAATGCCGGTTTTCTGCCGCGAGTAAGTGCAGGGGACAAACCGTGGCCGTTTCCGGTATTTTCCGCGGATACTGCTTTGGAAACTGGTATGGTCACCACCAAACTGTTGGCATTCAATAGTTGGTTAAGCTGCGCAGCGTTTTTTGCAATGGCATCAGCATCCATTCCTACCGAAGCGCCGGAAGCCAAACGCGCCCGCTCGCCTTGCACATAGGCGCGCAGCAGCGCCATATCGGTTTCTGGAACAAGCGGGAAGGTTTTTGGATTCTTATCCACGCTATGATCTCGCACATGGTTATTTTCCATGATTTGCTCGTTAACCACACTATTAACGCGACCAAATGCTTTCGTATAGGCTGCCACCACATCGGGTGGAACATTCGATGCACCAAACGATGCGATTTTTAAATTCTGTAAAATCGCAGCATCGACTGCTTGCGGATTGGAGCTTGCCATAACACACCTATTTTTTTAATGACCACCGCTAAATTGGCGGATTTGCTTGCTTACATACGCTTAAATGCGCCTGTTTCAAGTGCAATTATTGCAAACCCACCAGCGCCTGGGCGAATTGCTCGGCGGCAAAGGGCTGCAAATCCTCTGCCCCCTCGCCTACGCCGATAGCGTGAATCGGGAGTTTGAATTGCTCGGCTAAGGCAAGGACTATTCCTGCTTTGGCGGTGCCGTCGAGCTTGGTAATGATGAGGCCGGTGACGCCCGCGACCTCGCGGAAGGCTTTCACCTGTGCGAGCGCATTTTGGCCCGTTGTGGCGTCGAGCACTTGCAGCACAGCGTGCGGCGCATCGGGGATGAGTTTGCGGATGACTTTGGTGATTTTGGCGAGCTCTGCCATTAGGTTTTCTTTGGTGTGCAGGCGGCCAGCAGTGTCGATAAACACCACATTTGCACCCTCGGCGAGCGCTCGATCTACGCCTGCATAGGCAACGGAGGCTGGATCGGCATTTTCGGCGCCGCGCACGAATCCGCAGCCCGCGCGCTCAGCCCAGCGCTGAAGTTGCTCTACTGCTGCGGCACGGAAAGTGTCGGCCGCGACGAGCATTACCTTTTGGCCGTCCTGCGTGAGGCGATGGGCGAGTTTGCCGATGGTTGTTGTTTTTCCATTGCCGTTGACGCCGACGATGAGGATGACCTGAACTCCCTCTCCCTGTAGGGGAGAGGGCTGGGGTGAGGGTGCTTCGAGAGGCTTTTCGTCGCCAGTGGATGGCCCCCTCATCCCATCCTTCTCCCCCGAGGGGAGAAGGCGTGCGGAGGCGCCACTTTGCCCAGCAAAAAGCGGCACTGCATACGGCTCCAACCGCCGCGCAATTGCCGCCGCGAGCAGTGCCTTGATCTCTTCCTCGCTAATATCCTTATCAACCCGCCCCTGCCCAATTTCGGCTACGATAGAGGCTGCCGTTGCCGCGCCCATATCGGCCATGATGAGTTGTTCTTCGAGCTCCTCGAGCGTCGCCGCATCGAGCTTACGCTTCGTCAGCACCGCGCCGAGCGAATCGGTCGTTTTGCGGAGGCCGTCGGATAGGCGTGAGAGCCAGTTCATGCGGCGTATACCATCTGCCCATCCGCCCGCGCGATGGTGACATGTTGGAGGCTTCCCACTTGCGCCGGTTGGGCGAGGCGCACCAATGCGAAACCCTCCGCGTGACCGCTTAACCCATCTTGTTCAACGACGACCTGCACTTGTTTGCCCGTGAGCGAGGCGTAATAGCGTGTAACTTGCTTCTCGCCGATTTCACGCAGTACCGCCGCACGTTCTTTACGCAGGGTGGATGGCACTTGCGGCATGCGCGCCGCGGGGGTGCCTTGGCGGGCGGAGTAAGGGAAAACATGCAGGTAGGTCAGCCCAACTTCCTCGACCAGGGCGCGGGTGTTTTCGAACATTGCATCTGTTTCGGTGGGAAAGCCCGCGATAATATCCGCGCCAAAAACAATCTCCGGCCGCAACGCCCGCACCCGCTCACAAAACGCAACAATATCAGCACGCAGGTGGCGACGCTTCATGCGCTTGAGTACCATATCATCCCCCGCTTGCAGGCTGACATGCAGGTGCGGCATCAGGCGCGGCTCCTCGGCGATGAGGCGGTAGAGATCGTCATCCACTTCAACTGCGTCGATAGAAGATAGGCGTAAGCGTTTGAGTTCTGGTATTGCTGCCAGCACTCGGCGCATCATTTGGCCCAGCGTCGGCGCCCCCGGCAAATCCTTCCCATAATCCGAAATATCGACGCCAGTGAACACCACTTCTTGGTAGCCGGATTCAACCAGTGCCCGCACCTGAGTGACAATCTCCCCCATCGGCACCGACCGCGAATTGCCGCGGCCATAGGGAATAATGCAAAACGTGCAGCGATGGTCACACCCATTCTGCACCTGAATAAACGCCCGCGCCCGGCCATCGAAACTGGCGACAAGGTGCGACGCTGTCTCCTTCACGCTCATGATGTCGTTCACCTGCGCCCGCTCGCTATCGAGCGTCAGATACGGCGCCGCCGTCATTTTCTCCTGATTGCCGATCACCGCATTCACTTCCGGCATGCTGACAAACGTCTCCGGATGCACCTGCGCCGCGCAACCCGTCACCACGATGCGCTTGCCCGGATGCTCCCGCCGCGCCTTACGAATCGCCTGCCGCGCCTGCTTTTCCGCCTGCGCAGTAACCGCACAAGTGTTGAAGATGATCGTATCGGAAAGCCCTGCGGCTTGCGCATGGTTTTTCATCACCTCGCTCTCATACGTATTGAGCCGGCAACCGAATGTAACAACATCAATGGACATAGCCGCAGAAATACTGGATTTTTGGGGGAAGTCAAAGCCCAGCGACGATTCTTCCGTAAAACGCTCAAACCTTCATGAAACCGTCATAATGGCCTGCTATTAGCGATATTCCCTCTGACGGAGATAACGCGATGAGCATTTCCCCCCTCTACGATCTGAATGCGCCTCATAAACAACCACCTGATCCCCCAATAGACGCAGATCGCGATGGCACACTGACGCGCCAGGAAATCATCCAGGCAATTGATAGCGCCAATCCCGTACTAGTGGGTAAAATAGAAGCCTTGCTTCACCTCAGAAACATTCCTGAACAATGCGCCCTCTATCGCCAGTTAAATGATCGAAAGGCGAACGCAGCCGCGCAAGAGCCGATTATCGCAGGCACCTTATTGAGCGCCAAAAAAATTCTTCCAGGGGTGGGTGAAGAACTAGAACAAAAAACGCAGCGCACACTTCAAGTCACGCAAGCTTTAATACATTCCACCTCGCTAGAGGATTTTCTAAAAGAAATGCGTAAGATAAAAATATCCACGGACGGCGTGACTCAGGCCCAATGGAACGAATGGCGCTCTTGGCCTATTCATCAGGAAATAGCCGCAATCAAGCATATTGAACCAGTAACGATGGATGACCTCTGTAATGCCCTACCAGCACCATCATTCCCGGCGACAGTCCCGGCGGGTCAGTCGTCACGGCGAATACCCTAAATCTCAATCTCACCCTCAAACACATACGCCACCGGCCCGCTCATCAGCACTTCGCCGTTGGCTTCGCCCGGATGCCATTCGATGGTGAGGGTGCCACCCGGCAGTTCCACATCCGCCCGGCGCTGACACACATCCCGCCGCGCACCGGCCACTACTGCCGCACAGGCCGCGGAACCGCAGGCGAGCGTGATGCCCGTCCCCCGCTCCCACACCGCCATTTTGAGGCGGTTCGGCCCCAGCACCTGCACCGCGCTGATATTCGCCCGCTCGGGGAAAAGCGGGTGATGCTCCAGCTTCGCTCCCCACTCCGCCATTTTGATATGCGCCAAATCCCGTACGAAAAAAATCATATGCGGGTTGCCGATATTGATCGCCACCGGGTCCACCAGCAGCCCTTCTTCAAGGCCCAAATGCAATGTGTTGCGCGACTCGGAAAGCGGAATCCGCTGCCAGTCCCATTTGGGCGAGCCCATATTCACCGTCACATCCCCGTTCGCTGAGCGCGTGCCGGTGCGCACGCCCGCCTTCGTCTCGATCGACGCCGCATCCTTACCCGATTCACGCATCAAAAAATCCGCCACGCAACGTGTCGCATTCCCGCAGGTCGAAATCTCCGACCCGTCCGCATTGAAAATCGTCATCGAAGCATCCGCCGCCTTCGACGTGCCAAGCACCACCAGCTGGTCGCACCCAATGCCAAAATGTCGGTCGCACAGGCGCTTCACCACCGTTGAATCGAACTTCAGCGATTGTTTGCGGCCATCGAGCACGACGAAGTCGTTGCCAGTGCCGTGCATTTTGAGGAAGGGGGTTTTAGTAGTCATATCTCTCCACTTGTCATACCGACGAAGGCCGGTATCCAACGTGCGGCGCGTCCGCGCCGCGAATATCTCTTAAAGAAGCTGGATCCCGGCCTACGCCGGGATGACAACTTCAGCGATAGGGCTAAAACGGAATCTCATCATCCAGTTCCGCTTCGGCCACTCGGGCGCGTTGGGGGGCTGGGCTGCTGCTGTAGCCGGCATCCTGATTGTAATCACCGCCGCTTGCGCCACGTTCACCACCACCCGATTTGCCATCCAGCATCGTCAGGTTGCCGTTGAAGCCTTGCAAGACTACTTCGGTGGAATATTGCTCCTGGCCTTCTTTGTTGGTCCATTTGCGGGTTTGTAGCTGGCCTTCAATGTATACTTTGCTGCCTTTATGCAGATAGCTTTTCGCCACTTTTACCAGGTTTTCGTTGAAAATCACCACCCGGTGCCATTCAGTTTTTTCGCGGCGCTCGCCGGTGCTGCGGTCTTTCCAACTCTCGCTCGTCGCAATTCGCAGATTGCAGATTTCCCGCCCGTCTTGCGTCGCCCGTACTTCTGGCTCCGCGCCGAGATTACCCACGAGAATCACCTTATTGATTGAACCAGCCATAACCACTCCTTTTCCGTTTAAGCGGGTAATCATACGTCCCCTCCCCACCTTTGCAACAGACAACTGGGCGTGGGTGGATAAGTGGGGAGCTTACATAATAGGTCGGTAATTTATCCGCCTAACAGTTGACTAACCGGTCAATCACCCCATATAAACCTTCTCCCTCAAAAAACGGCAGGACCCATGCAAGACGTCATTTCGATCCGCGGTGCGAAACAGCATAATCTCAAGAACATTGACCTCGACTTACCGAAAAACAAACTTGTCGTGATCACAGGCTTATCCGGCTCGGGCAAATCGAGTCTGGCGTTTGATACGCTTTATGCCGAGGGTCAGCGCCGTTATGTGGAGAGCCTATCGGCTTATGCGCGCCAGTTTTTGAACATTCACGATAAGCCGGATGTGGAAAGCATCGAGGGACTTTCGCCAGCGATTGCGATTGATCAGAAAACCACCTCGCGCAACCCGCGTTCCACGGTTGGTACGGTGACGGAGATTTATGATTACTTGCGCTTGCTTTATGCGCGCACCGGTATTCCCTACTCACCCGCGACGGGCTTGCCGATTGAATCGCAAACCGTATCGCAAATGGTGGATGCAATTAAAGCGATGCCTGTTGGCACTAAACTGCATCTGCTCGCGCCGATTACGCGTGGCCAGAAAGGTGAGCACCGCAAAGAGCTCGCCGCCATGCAAAAACGCGGGTTTACGCGCGTGAAGATCGACAATGAAATGTACGAGATGAGCGATCTGCCCACCCTCGACAAAAACAAAAAACATAATATCGCGATTGTGGTCGACCGCATTAAAATCAGCGATGAGCTTGGTAATCGTCTTGCTGATTCCATCGAAACCGCGCTGGGGATTTCGGATGGGTTATTGCATGTGGAGATCGTCGGCCTCAGCGAAGAAACGCCAAAAGCCAAAAAGGGCGCGCAAGCTGCCGCACATAAAGTTGGCGATATTATTACCTTCTCTTCCAAATTCGCCTGCCCGGTTTCGGGATTTACACTTGAGGAAATCGAGCCGCGGATTTTCTCGTTCAACAGCCCATTCGGTGCTTGCCCGACGTGCGATGGCCTCGGCACGCAAATGTATTTCGACGAAGCGCTAATTGTGCCGGATGCGAACCTCTCCCTCGCGCAAGGCGCTGTAGCACCCTGGGCATCGGGCCATGCAAAATTTTACCAGCAAGCGCTTGAGGGTGTGGCGCGTCACTACAAGTTCAGCATGAGCACGCCGTTTCGTGATCTGACGGACGAGCAGCAAAACTATGTTCTACACGGCACTGGAGAAGAGTCCGTAAAAATCGCGTATTTCGATGGGGTGCGCACCTTCCACAGCAACAAACCGTTTGAGGGCGTGATTGGCAATTTACAGCGCCGTTATCAGGAAACGGAATCGGATCATACGCGTGATGAGCTCAGCAAATTCCAAGCGACTGCACCTTGCGAAACTTGCCACGGCGCACGTTTGAAGCCGGAAGCGCTTTGCGTAAAAGTGGGTGAAAAAAACATCGCGGATGTGACGAAGCTACCGATTGACCAAGCCGTTGCATGGTTTGGCGACCTGCCGAAAAAACTTACCGCGACGCAAAATAAAATCGCGGAAAAAATTCTGAAAGAAATTCGTGAGCGTCTTGGGTTCTTGGCGAATGTGGGACTTGATTATCTCACGCTGAATCGTGAATCGGGCACGTTATCGGGCGGTGAATCGCAGCGTATTCGCCTCGCGTCGCAAATCGGTTCGGGCCTGTCGGGCGTGGTGTATGTGCTTGATGAGCCGTCCATCGGTCTGCACCAATGCGACAATGAGCGCTTGCTGAAAACGCTGGAGCATCTGCGTTCGCTGGGCAACACGGTCATCGTTGTCGAGCATGATGAAGACACGATGCGCCATGCGGATTACCTCGTTGATATGGGCCCGGGTGCGGGTATTCATGGTGGCCACATCGTCGCTCAAGGAACGCCAGAGCAGGTGGCAGCGAACAAGAAAAGCGTCACCGGCCAATATCTCGCGGGCACACGTCAGATCGATGTGCCGAAAGAGCGCCGTCAGGCTTCGAAGAACAAAAAGATCACCATTCGCGGTGCGCGGGCGAACAACCTGCAGAATGTGAATGTTGAAATTCCGTATGGGCTATTCACGGCGGTCACCGGTGTTTCCGGCGGTGGCAAATCGAGCTTGGTGATTGAAACACTTTATAAAGCCGTTACCAAGCGCCTGCATGGCACGAAGGTAACGCCAGGCGCGCATGATCGGATGGAAGGGCTCGAGTATATCGACAAAATTATCGAAATTGACCAGTCGCCGATTGGGCGTACGCCGCGTAGCAATCCGGTGACGTATACTGGTGCGTTTCAGCCGATTCGTGATTGGTTCGCGGGTTTGCCGGAAGCGAAATCGCGTGGCTATCAGCCGGGCCGCTTCAGCTTCAACGTCAAAGGCGGGCGCTGCGAAGCGTGCCAGGGCGACGGCATGATTAAAATTGAAATGCACTTTTTGCCGGATGTGTATGTCACCTGCGATCAATGTAAAGGCCAACGCTATAACCGCGAAACGCTTGAGGTGAAGTATAAGGATAAATCCATCGCCGATGTGTTGAACATGACGGTGGAAGAAGCGGCGGATTATTTTAGCAATCACCCGACGATTCGGGAAAAGCTTCTCGCGCTGATGGAAGTGGGCCTGGGCTACATCCATCTCGCCAATCGGCGACGACGTTATCGGGCGGTGAGGCACAGCGGATTAAGCTCGCCAAGGAGCTGGGCAAACGTGCGACCGGGCGGACGCTTTATATTCTCGATGAGCCGACAACGGGTCTGCATTCGGAGGACATCCGCAAACTGCTGCATGTGCTGCATAAGCTCGTTGATTCGGGCAATACGATCGTGGTGATTGAGCATAATCTCGATGTCATCAAAACCGCGGATTACATCATCGATATCGGCCCCGGCGGCGGGAATAAAGGCGGACACGTCATGGCATTCGGCACGCCGGAGCAAGTAGCTGCGGTACCGAAAAGCGTGACGGGTAAATATTTGAAACCACTGCTGGAGAAGAAAAAAATCAGCGCGAAAGCGGCGGAGAATGTTTCAACGCCCGTTGCAAAAACGAAAGCAGTGAAGGCGAAGAAGAAAGCAGCTTAGCGTTCTAATGTTCCAGTAGGTGCGAATATATCTTCGCGCTTTGTCCAATGAAGCGGATGATGTTCGACCGCTGCGGAAGATGCGTAAGGAGCCTCAGCCATTTCGGGTTCATAACGCATCATATGTTCGTGTAATTCCGCAGTATCGTTTGCATTCATCAAGCGTGCAGGATTTTCTTTAGTTGGATTATTAGACATGAATTCACTCCTGTAGTTTTCAATTATTATACATTAGCGATCATTGATTTTTGTGACAATTTTATGAAATCGCACTGCAGCGAAACGGTGCTAAAGCAGCGGCGACACGCGCCATAACACTTCGGCAGCGGTGATGGCGAGGGCGGCGATGGTGGGGCGGATGGCGAAAAAACCCGCCGAGATGATGAGGATGCCGCCGATGGGGGATGGCGATAAAATCAGTAGCCACGGCAGCCATTGCACCGCCACTGCCCGCAATAAGGCGATGCGGTTTTTTTGTTCGTCGGTGCTGATTTTATCCGGCAACCGCCGTAGCCAAATACCGATGGCGTAGAGGATGGCGGAAGCAAGCAGTGCGCCGAGGCCGGCAGCAAGGGCCGCGAGCGGGTAGCGCTCGGGCTGGAATTGGCGGATCGCGGTGATGGTCAGCTCATGCTGATAGAGCAGCCGCGCGAGAAAGCCTTGGATGAAAATATCGAAGCTCATGCCGCTTTACATTACAGAGCGGCGCGCGAATGTCTAGCTGGCTGCGCCAAGGGCGACGTTTTGGTTCGCCACCATCCCCTGCGGAATCACGCCGGTAACTTGCGGTGCTGGTGCGCCTTGGGTTTGTGCTTGCAATGCCAGCAACTGATCCATGCCACTTGGGGCGGCGGCCGCCTCTTCCGCCAACGGCTTGGCAGCAGCGGTTTTCGCGGTGGCGAGTTTTTGGATCAGCGTTGCATATTGCGCGGTGCTGAGGTGGTTGATATGCACTTGCAACGCATCCGGCTGGCCTTCGACCTTTTGGATATGTGGTTTGTGTTCGCCTTTGAACAGGTCGGCCGTCAGCGGGTCTTTCTCCAGCGCTGTCAGCACTTCTTTGCCGAGCAAGGCTGCGTTAGCGCCAACCATCGGGCCGTGGAAGGTGAGTTTTACATCCGTCGTGCCATCCTTACCGAGATCGCTTTGCAGCGTGAGCATCAAACCATCGCGAAGCGCGGGGGTAATATGCGAGGCAACGGCCTTGGCAAGATACGTCTCCGCGTTTTTCAACACGGCGGGAAAAATCGCGAGCTGTGCATCAGCCAGGTGTGGATGTACGGGAGCTGTGTGCGGCGTCGGCGCGGCTGGTGTTGCTGCCTCTACCTGCGCAGGATGTTCGCGTTTGGCACCGTGCTCGGCATGTGGCTGATGCTCAGCGGCGGCGTGATGCGTTGGGCTTGCGAGCACGTGCGGCGTGGGGGCGGCGGCTTCCTGCGCCTCCGGCAGCACGGGAGGGCGGACGCTCTTGCGATGAAGTGGAGCGGTTGCTGAAGGTTCCGCAGCCGGTTTGGGAGCAGGCAGGCGAATTAACGTGATTTTTATGGTTTGATTGCCGGGGAGTTCGCCTTGATGTCAGGCGGTATCGTTTCTTGTTGACTGGCCTGCACGTGATGCAAGCCAGCAGGAAAGGCCGCGATTGACCTTTACGCAACCTTCACCCTGCATCGCGACAGTGCTGGGTATCCAGTTGCAGGCGACAGTTTATTTGCGCTTGCATCATGGCTGGCAGTGATGGATGAAATGCCGGTTTCGAATATTTTAACGCCTTCAGAATCGGCAGTGCTTCTGGAGAGGCAAAAGCAAAAAAGACTAAGATGCCATACCTCTAATTAACACTGCGAAATATGGCGGCTTTAATTAATCCACACATGGAGTTAAAACCTTTCACGCCAAACCTTCGCATTCTTCCTCCCGTCTGACAGGATGGCGTGAATGCTGGCATGTTAGGAATTCTGCGGAACCGCTGAAACAGCTCCGAAAAATTGAGGATCAAGACGCCGCCTGAACGCAGCAGAACCGCGCTGGTTGAAAGTCAGTGCGCAGCCGCGCCGTAGTGTGATTGCAGAGGAATTCCGCAACCGCACCAAGGGTGAGGCGCTGTTTAACAAGCTTTCTTATGTAGGTGTGGGCTATTTTGTCGTTACTGGCGTTTCGATTTTCATGACATGGCTGCTGAGCGATCATCCGCGTATCTCGCCAAAATTTACGGAAGCGGCGGCGAAATTTACCAAAAAATTCCGCCTGCCGCCATCGATTGCGGATATCGGCACATTATTCCTCGGTGGCACGATTGCATCGGTACTACCCGTCAAATGGCTGGAGGATCATAAGCCGCAGCTCGTGAAGAAGTTTGATCGTTCTTACTATGGCGATGATCAAGTGGATCATAATCCGGCGCTCATCGAAGCGCATCGCGAGTTGGAATCATTGCCGAAACAAACCTGGATGTCGGTGCTTGGCTCGCGTATCGTGGCATTCGCGGCAACGTTCAGCGTATTTTACCTCATGGGCTCGAATAAAAGCCCATTTGCCAAGCTCACGGGCGAATCCATCGACAAACGCGCTATTATATTCGGACGTGGCATCGATAAGTTGCTTCACAAAGGTAACGCGCAAGTGGTGGAGAAAATTGAAGCTTCTGCCGCCGAGAATTTGCGCCGCATCGCGGGTAGCGCTGAAGGGGCGCAAGTGGGCCTCAAAGTCATGCGTGATGGGCCGAATGCTGATCGTATTGCCAGCCGCGTATGGAATTACATCGGTCTTGATGGGTTCTACACTATCATTACGAGTGGTGCGTTGTTTGTGTTCACGCGCGTCTTTGGCGGATTATTCGGCAAACAGGCGCCTGAACAAACTCCCGCACCACAGCCAGCCCTAGTGCACCCTGAGCAATTCGGCATCCCAGCCGATACGTTGGACGCGAACCGGTCGGCCACGGCGACGGCCGTTGCTTCTGCTACAGAAGCAGGCGATAAACCCAAGCCCCATGTGGCACAAGTCGCGCATAATGAGCGGCTGGGTAGCCCTATTGCCCAACATATCACCGCCTGATTGCAGGGCCCGCTTTTTCCGCGTATAAGTAGAGCCCATGATCCAGGTTCGCACGCAACCATCCCTTAGTCGCGATTTCACGCTGCTGTCGGCGTTTATCGTTTTTATCCTGATTTTGGTGTCGGTATGGGTGACGGTGGAGACCCGCAGCACCTACACCCATGAAGTGCAGAAGCAGATGGAAAGCGAGGCCCTGCGCCTTGACCGCGGACTGATCGTCGAGATTGAAAACGCATCGTATATTCTCGAGTCCGTCGGTCGCCAGATTGAGTCGACCAGCGCAAAGGAAGATAATGTCGCGCAGCTTTTCTTTTCGTTTGCGAAGTCGGAAGGGTCGCAGCGCAGTATTTTCTCCTGGGTGAACAAAGCGCAGATGCTCACTGTATCGAACAATCTCGGGGTGCTGGAGAAGCCCATCGATGTGTCGGACCGCGACTATGTGAAGAAATCGATCTCCGAGCCCTGGAAAGTGCATATCGGGCGGCCGATCGAGGGGCGTTTGTCGAAGAAGTGGGTGCTGCCGCTGAGCTTAGGACTGACGGATAAAAATGGCACTTATATCGGTTCGGTGATTGTGGCGCTCGATACGACGTTGTTGAGCGATAATATCGGTAAGACGATGAAGGATACTGGGATCCGTTTTGCCGTAACGAATCTGGCGTTGACGCTTATCACGCAGGCACCGCAATCGGAGGAGTTTTTTAATCACCATTTCGATTTGAATACGCTAGCGAAGATCGATTTCGACCAAACCCCGGCGGGAGAATATTCGCATGCCTCGCTTTTCAGCTCGCATGATATTTACTCCTATTACGAGCGCTCCAGCCAATATCCGTATATTATTTTTCTAGGGCTCGACCACGATAAAAGCAGCGCGGCGCTTTATAAATTGCTCATGCCGCGATTGTTTCAGCTGTTTGTCATCGCAATATTTTTGCTGTTTGTGCTTTGGACGGTGCGTAAGCGCATTATTCAGCCGGTGATGGAGTTGACGCAACATGCATCGGCCATCACGCGCGGTGAACGGTTCGATGCGGATCAGGCGCATGGGCCGCTGGAGATCGAGCAGCTCGCGCTCGAAATCAAGCGGCTTTACGATTACATTGAAGAGCGCCGCCGAGTGGAAGGTGAGCTACGCACCAAAAATGCCGAGCTTACGCGCATCAAGGAAGCGGCGCAGCTGACCAACCAAGTGAAAGCGGATTTCTTTGCCTATGTGGGGCAGGAATTGGCCGAGCCCGCCGAGCAAATTTTAGAACAAATTGAAACGCTGAAAGATCAGCATTTCGGGCCGATAGGGAATCCAAAATACCTCGCTTCGGCGCATGAGATTCATCAGCAAACGCAGCAGTTGCTCGCGATGTTGGAGGAGATCAAGGCCATCTCCAAGGCGGAGACGGGTCTACTTGCATTGCAGGAATCGGATGTCGATATGGCGTTCGTTCTGCAGAAGACTATTCGCATTTTCCGTGAGAAATCCGGTGGCGTTGAAGTGCAATCGGATATTACCGGCATCGCAAATGTGCGGGGGGATGAGCTGCGGATTAAGCAAATGATCCTCAATATTCTCAATGCGGCGGGAGCGCAATGCGCGCCGGGTGATATGATTCGCATCAGCAGTGCGGTACGCGCGCAGGAATTATCAGTGATTTTCTCCTATTCCTCTTCCGCATCACAACAACGCGCCGCGGCGAACCGCAATAGCCTTGCATTGGCGTTGGCACGGCTGCTGATTGCTATGCACCAGGGCAGTTTGGAGATGAAAACTACTGCCGATCGGGTGACGACGGTGACCGTGAAATTCCCGGCGATTCGGGTGTTGTAACCTACTGCCAATCAGGCTTTTGTTACTTAGCCACCAAACTTATTCGTGCGGGGGAACCCCACTGGCGGTAAATGCCCTTGGCTGGCGCGCGCACCCAACCACGGCTTCACATCCGCTTCGGTGCGGACGCGGTCGCCGATAATCCAGCTTAGGCCTTCTTTGAACTTGAAGGTTTTAGCGTCGGCGAGTTTTGCGCCTTTGTATTTTTGCAGCGCGACGCCCTGGCCGCGTTTCATCACCGGCACTTGATCGAGCGGGAAAACGAGGAGTTTACGGTTGGTACCGATGGCGGCGACGTGATCGCCAACCGCCTCACGGCAGACGATGGCTTTGCTACCTTCCGTCGTGTTCAGGATTTGTTTGCCGCCGCGCGTTTGAGCGAGCACGTCCGCTTCTTCCACAATGAAGCCTTTGCCATTATCGGCGGCAAGCAGGAGTTTGCGGGTCGGCTCGTGGACAAGCATTTCCACGATTTCTTCCTGGTTTTCGAGATCGCACATCAGGCGCACGGGTTCGCCCTGACCTTTGGCACTGGGGAGTTTGTCGCATGGCAGCGTGAAGAATTTACCGTCGCTGGCGAAGACCAACAATTTGTCGGTGGTTTTGGCTTTGAGCTGGAAGCAGGCCTCATCGCCCTCTTTGAATTTGAGGTCGGGTAGCTCGTCGTGATGGCCCTTAAACGCGCGGATCCAACCGAGTTTGGAGCAGACGACGGTGATCGGCTCTTTTTCGATGAAGGCTTCCACTGAGATATTTGCGTGAATTGGTGCGTCAGTGAGTTCTGTGCGGCGGCTAGCGAGTGCTTTGTTGGCGCCGAAGCGTTTTTTTACAGCTTTCACTTCGTCCGCAATTGCGCTCCAGCGTTCATCGTCACTCTTCAGCAGCGCCAGCAAAGCTTTTTGCTCGGCTTTGAGTTCTTTGTGCTCGCGCTTGAGTTCCATTTCCTCGAGCTTGCGCAATTGGCGCAGGCGCATGTTGAGGATGGATTCGGCCTGCAAATCGGTGAGGTCGAAGGCTTTGATGAGCTCTTGTTTCGGCTCGTCCTCTTCGCGGATAATGCGGATGACTTCGTCGAGATTGAGGAAACAGGTGATGAAACCTTCAACGATTTCCAAGCGGCGTTTGATGGCTTCCAACCGGTGTTTGGATTTGCGCACCAGCACGTCGTGGCGATGGTCGAGGAAGGCTTGCAGCATTTCGCGCAGGTTCATCACGCGGGGGATGCCATCCGCGCCGAGCACGTTCATGTTCACGCCGTAGCGGACTTCAAGGTCAGTGGCGCGGTAGAGTGATTCCATCAAAATCGCCGGATCGACGTTTTTGGATTTGGGCTCAAGCACGATGCGCACCGTGTCGGTCGACTCATCTTGAATATTAGCCAGCAATGGCAGTTTTTTCTCGCGGAAGAGCTCGGCGATTTTTTCAATGAGCTTCGACTTCGCAACTTGGAATGGGATTTCTGTAATAATGACTTGGTAGAGCCCATGGCTGAGCTGTTCTTTTTCCCAGCGTGCGCGCACGCGCAACGAACCGCGGCCGTTGGTATAAGTTTCAACGATGGTTTCGCGTGTTTCCGCGAGCAAGCCGCCGGTGGGGAAATCGGGACCGGAAACGTGATTCACTAGCGTTTCGATCGATGCATTCGGGTGTTTGATGAGATGCGAAAGCGCATCGCACAACTCGAGAATATTGTGCGGCGGAATCGCGCAGGCCATGCCGACAGCGATGCCTTCGGCACCATTGGCGAGCAGGTTCGGGTAGCCTGCGGGCATCACGACGGGTTCATGGTCGGAGCCATCGTAGGTTGGGCGGAAATCGACGGTGTCGTTATCCATATCCTCCATGAGGAGAATCGCGGCATCCGTTAAACGTGCCTCGGTATAACGCATCGCAGCGGCGTTATCGCCATCGATGCTACCGAAGTTGCCTTGGCCATCGACGAGCGGGTAACGCACCGAGAATGTCTGCGCCAAGCGCACCATGGTGTCATAAACTGCGGTATCGCCGTGCGGGTGGTATTTACCGATTACATCCCCCACCACACGGGCGCATTTTTTGTAGCCAGACGTGGGGTCGAGTTTGAGCTGCGTCATCGCATAAAGCAGGCGGCGGTGGACGGGCTTTAAGCCGTCACGCACATCGGGCAGTGAGCGGGCGGTGATGGTGGAAAGTGCATAGGCCAAATAGCGTTCGCCAAGCGCGTCCTTAAAGGAAACGACTTCGATGCTGCTGGTATCTGGGGCGGTTGATTTGGCCATAGGCCCGGGAAATTAGCGGGAATCCCGCAGAATGCAAGGGTTTTGGCGCTTAGGCGCGCGAGCCGTGGCCCTGGTCGGCACCTATCGCTTGGGCGACTTGCTGCGTTCCTCCCGGTACCGATGAGGGAATCACTTCAGTGCCATCTGCAAAACTTGCGACTGGCAAGGCGGGCTGGCCTTGTAAATAACCTAGGCTTACTGCCGCCAATTGTACTTGCTCGACCTCGCTGGGGCCCGCTTCACCGATGCGATACGGACGGCCATATACTGGCGAACGATATCCACGTGACATACCCTGTCCATAATTAGGGGGGTACATTCCTGGCTGCTGGTAGTTAACGGTGCGTGCTCTTGACGGTGCTTGCGCGACATTTCGTTGTGGTGAGTCGCCACCGGCGAACCAGCGATGTTCGTTCGCATATTGCGCGCCAAACATGATGCCAACAGGAAAAAGTAACAAGCCTAGCCAGCCGAAAACCGAGCGTTCCAAAAACTGGTTATAGCCGAACCATGCCAGTAGCCCACCTACCACAGCACCGGCGATACCGCCAAAGCTGCCGTTACCTAAATTCTTTTTGATCCATTCCATGGTTTGGCCATTTTTGACACTTTCGTAAGCGCCATCGACCGTTTTTTTGCCGCTTTCAAACCAGCCGTTCACGGTGTCGCCGAAACTGCTCATCGTGCACCTCTCCTGCCTGGGAGGTGTTAAGGGTGGGAAGGCGATGGGTATGTAATGTGTTTATAGCCATATTTTCTCACCTTCTATCCTACCACCACATAATGGGGGGAAGAAATGTGACAGTTGTGTGAAAGTTTGGGGGTGGGGATAGTGCAAATGGCACGTTGAAACCAAGGCAAAACCTTAGCTTGCGAGCTCTTTAACGAACAGCATGCCGGTAAAGTGGGTGCGCAATGGCGGTGTGTGGCGATGCAAAGCCGGCAACAAGCGCGACTCGATAAAATGGCCCGTATGTGCTATGCCATCGCGGATGTCATCGATGGTGTCGGGTAGGTGCTCGGGGTGATGGATAAAATCGGGCAGTGGGAGCATTTTATCGTGATAGGGCGCCCCTGCCCCACGGCTAACCGCCCGGGCGGATTTGGGGGAGACATAGGCCAGATCCTCCGTTTGGCCCGTGGCGGCACAGCTAGTGAGATCGAGCCCGAAACCGGCTTGCTCGAGCAACGCAAGCTCGAGGCGGACATATTCGGCGAGCCAGATCAGCGGCTCTACCCCAGCCGCGACATGCTGCAGAAAAGTGATGGCCTGGCTATAGAGTTCGGGATGGGCATCGCGCTCGGCCAAGCTGCAGGCGATGAGGCTCATCACACTGCCGACGGCGGCGAGGCGGAGCGGATCGTGCATTACCCGTGCGCCATAGCTGTGGTTCGCCTCGAGGGTGATGGTACCCAAATGCTCCGGCAGGCGCGCTTTCCAGGTGGCTTGGGCGAGGGTTGCGGGTTGGATATCAGCGCGGTTTTTGTTTGAGAGGCCGCGTTTCACTACGCCGCGGCAAAGCCCATGTTCGGGGGTGAAGAGGTGGAGAATGGCGTCATGATCGCCGAATTTATCGACGGTGAGGATGAGCGCTTCATCGGTGAATTGGAGCATGGAGCGAATCTAGCACAAACTAGGCGATACGCAGCAGCGAAATATGGATTTATGCGCGCTCTTTGATCAGGACGAGAAAATAGTCGCGCGCTTTGGAGGGCTGCTCGGGATCACTCGCGAATACATCGCGGCAATGGGCGTTCCGACCTGATATCCACGAAATTCTGTGATGCCTTCGGGCGTCACTGATTTACCGGAATTGGGGCAGAATTGGTTGATCGTTTGCATGCCCTACTCCCGATTAAATTCCAGCCCCAAATAATTATAGGCTTCGGGTTTTTCTTTCCAATCTGCACGCACTTTGACGAACAGATAGAGGTGGCACTTTGCGCCGATGAGACGGCCGATTTCGTGGCGGGCGCGTTCGCCGATGGATTTCAACATTTGGCCGCCCGTGCCGATCAGGATCGTTTTTTGGCGCTCGTTTTGGACGATGATGTTTTGGTGGATTTCGACGGAACCATCCTGACGGGTTTCGTATTTTTCGTTTTCGACAGTGAGGGTGTAAGGCAGCTCTTCCTGCAGTTTTAAGAAACATTGCTCACGGGTGAGTTCGCTGGCGACGAGGCGCATTGGCATATCGGTTAACGCGTCACGTTCATAAAGCAGCGGGCCTTCGGGCATCAAATCAGCGAGTGCGCCGCGCAGGTCATGCACCCCCTCGCCCTTGCGGGCGGAGATCATGAAAATATGCTGCCAGACGAGGCGTTCGTTGAACCATACGGTGCGTTCGAGCAGGACTTTTTTATCTGCCACCGCATCGATTTTATTGAGCGCAATAATGGCGGGCTTTTTCAGCTGCTCGATGCGCTTAATTACCGCTTCCGTTTCTTCCGTCGGTGTTTTGCGCGCGTCATGCATGAAGAGGATTACATCCGCCCCGCGCGCACTGTTCCACGCGGCATTGACCATCGCTTTTTCGAAGCTTTGGGTGGCATCGAACACACCGGGGACATCGAGAAATACGAGCTGTGTGTCGCCTTCCATCGTTACGCCTGTCACGCGCACGCGGGTGGTTTGCGCTTTGGGGGTGACGATCGAAATCTTCGTCCCTACCATGCGGTTCATGAGGGTTGATTTCCCCGCATTCGGTGCGCCGATCATGGCGATGGTGCCGCAACGTGTTTGTATGTTTTCTGAGCTCATGGGCGGGCTTGTAGAGGAAAGCTTAGGCAAATGCTAGGCTTCCTTCACCGCATAGAGCAAAAACTCCACATTTCCCTTGGGCCCGGTGATTGGGCTGGTGGCGAGGCCCAATACTCGCCAACCCATACCGGCTACCCAGGCCTTGATATCTTCGCACACCGCCTGATGTAGTGCCGCATCGCGAATGACCCCCTTGCCGCGGCTGACTTCGGCCTTTCCCACCTCGAATTGGGGCTTAATCAGCGTGATCAGCTGCGCACCCATTTTCGCGAGTGATAACGCTGCGGGGAGCACTTTTTTGAGCGAAATAAAGCTCGCATCGCAGACAATCACATCCAGCAATTCGGGAATCTGTTCCACCGTGAGATGCCGCGCGTTGGTGTTTTCCATCATCACGACGCGTTTATCATTGCGCAATTTCATATCCAACTGCCCATGCCCTACATCGACCGCATAGACCTTTGCCGCGCCATGCGTCAGCAGCACATCCGTGAACCCACCCGTTGATGCGCCCACATCCATCGCGACGGCGCCCGCTACGTTGATTGAGAATTCCTCCAGCGCATGCGCGAGCTTCACCCCGCCGCGCGACACCCAAGGATGCTCCTTACCGCGCACGGTGAGTTCGGTTTCTTCGGGAAGTTCGAGGCCAGCCTTATCGAGTTTTTGTTCACCCCGATAGACGAGGCCAGCCATAATCAGCGCCTGCGCTTTCGTGCGTGATTCAGCGAGACCTTGTTGGACGAGGAGAAGATCGAGGCGGGTTTTGGGCATTAGTATCTTTCATATAGCTGTCATGCTGAACTTGTTTCAGCATCCATCACGGAGCGTCTGCGACGCGAATATTTTTAGATGGATCCCGAAACAAGTTCGGGATGACGGCTGAGTTTAATTCTTCCGCGTCACCACGAAATTGGCGAGGGCGCGGAGCTGGTCAGCACGGCCATCGAAGGCGCTGAGATGGTCGATGGCTTGGGCGGCGAGCGTGGTTGCTTGTTCACGTGCGCGGTCGACGCCGAGAACGGAAATTAGCGTCGCTTTACCCTGCGCTTTATCCTTGCGCACGCCCTTGCCGGTTTCGGTGCGGGTACCTTCGACATCGAGCAAATCATCCGTAATTTGGAAGGCGAGGCCCATATCATGCGCGTAGCGCTGCAAGCGCGCGCGCAGTGGTTCCGCTGCTTTACCGAGAATGGCGCCAGCTTCGCAGCTCACGGCGAATAGCTCACCGGTTTTCAAACGTTGCAGACGAATCACTTCGTCCGCGCTTAGTGCCTGATGTTCAGCGTCGAGATCCATCATCTGCCCGCCGACCATGCCGCGTACGCCACTTGCGCGCGCGACGGAGCGAATCAGCTCGCAACGCACATTCGCATCCGCATGGACGCGCGGGTTCGCGAGCACTTCGAATGCATAGGTGAGGAGCGCATCGCCCGCCAAAATCGCCGCCGCTTCACCGAATTGTTTATGGCAGCTTG
>JBGAJE010000181.1:0-2586 GCA_044225085.1 Rickettsiales bacterium
GGAGGAATTGGCCGACCCCACCACCAGCAGCATATCCACCTGCTTCGCCAGCTCTTTCACCGCCTGCTGACGATTCTGCGTCGCGTAGCAAATATCGCGCGTATCGGGCCCATGGATCGCCGGGAACTTCGCTTTCAGCGCGGCAATGATGGTCTTCGTGTCATCCACACTCAGCGTGGTCTGCGTCACATAGGCAAGCTTCTCCGGCGCGCTGACCTTTAGCGCCGCCACATCCGCGATATTCTCAACGAGATACACTTGCTTCACCCGGCCGCTCGTGCCTTCCACTTCCGGGTGCCCAGCATGGCCGATCAGCACAATCTCAAACCCCTCACGCTCATAGCGGCGGGCCTGATTATGCACTTTCGTTACCAGTGGGCAGGTCGCATCGATCACCGGCAAATCACGCAGCTTGGCCGCATCCTCGACCTTCTGCGAAATCCCATGGGCCGAGAATACCGTGATCCCCCCCGCCGGAATTTCATCCACCTCACTCACAAAAATCACGCCTTTGTCGCGCAGCGACTCCACCACCCAGCGATTATGCACGATCTCATGCCGCACATAAATCGGTGCGCCGTAGAGGGCGAGGGCTTGTTCGACGATCTCAATCGCGCGATCAACACCCGCGCAGAAGCCGCGCGGGGCAGCCAAATAAACGGTGAGGGGGGCTTGGTTCATGCGGGGTGATATAGAGGGTTTTTGGGGAATTGTCATCGCCCTCTTTACCTCTCCCATCGGGAGAGGTCTAAATTCGTCTTCGAATTTAGGGTGAGGGCAGGGAAGATATAGAGTTATGTCAGGCCCTCACCCTGTTCGTAAGGGCTCGCAGACCTCTCCCGATGGGAGAGGTAAAACTACCCACCCAGATAATCCCTCTTCCCCAGCGGCACACCATTATGGCGCAGGATGGCGTACGCCGCCGTCACATGGAAATAGAGGTTCGGCAGCACAAACTGAAAAAGATAATTTTGGCCGGTAAATTCCAAATCCCGTCCGCCGACTTTGAGTTTGATTTCCTTCGCCTCACTCCCATCCACCTGCGCAGGCTTAATAGTTTTGAGAAAATGAATCGTCTTCGCGATGCGCTCTTTCAATTCAGGAAAAGTTGTTTCTTTATCTTCAAAGCTCGGGATTTCAGCACCCGACAGCCGCCCCGCACCACCTTTGCTGACATCCGATGCAATCTGCACTTGTTTTGCGAGCGGGAACATATCCGGCGCCAGCCGCGCATTGATGAAAACTGACGGGTCAATTTTCCGTGACTCGGCGTTCGCTAAGCCCTTATCCAAAATCTGCGAGAGAATTTCTAAATGGTGAACCAACACCGGCACGCTGGCCTGATACATCGAAAGCGTCATAACAACTCCATAAAGTGAACTGAAGGCGATCTAGCCCAATCCCGCCATCACGGCGAGTTACAGTTTGTTCATTCAAATGGGGTTAGTCTTCGTATTCTTCCGGCGGAGGAGGAGGGGCATCGTGGCGCCCGGCAGGCTTACCACCCACAGGTGGCTTGCAGCCAGGCTTCGGTTGCTGCTGGGCCGATGGCGGCGGACAAGGGTGGTCGTCGGTTTCTCGGGGCGTTACATCGTCCTGATCCGGCCGTGGCGGAATCGGCGATGTGCGGTCATGTCCAAATTCTTCCGGCGGATTACCGCTCGAACTCGGCGGCGATGTCGCCGGTTGCGCCCCCACCGATAAACTAAACAGCGAAATCGCCGCCACCAAACCCCAATAACGCATAAAACCCCCTTTAGTTTGTGATTCTTCAGGCACCCTACGCGGACCCTATAAATTTGCGATGGGTGTCACCCGATATGCTCCAGCTTCAGATACTCCTCCGACTGCATCTCATGCAAGCGCGATGCGGTGCGGTGAAATTCAAAACTCCCATCCCCCGCGGGATAAATCGCATCTGGCCCCGTTTCTGCCGATATAATCACCTTCACCCGGTGGTCATAAAGCGCATCGATCAATGTCACAAACCGCTTCGCTTCATTGCGATAATCAGCACTCAGCTTCGGAATTCCCTGCAACAGCAACGTATGGCAACAGCGCGCGAGGGTAAGATAATCATTCGCCCCCAATGGCCGCACGCAAAGTTCCTCAAACGTCAGCCACGCAATACCTTTCACATGCTTGTCCACCCGCAAGGTGCGCCCCTGCACCTCAAGCCAAAGCGGGTTGCTCGCTTCCCCATGCGTCAGCATCTGCCAGCTGGAGAGCAAAAAATCATCCGCCTCTGGCCCCAGCGGATAAAAATACATCCGCTGCATCGCCTTTAGTTGAGCAAGCCGGTAATCATGCGCACTCTCGATCCGCACAATCGGCACGCGCGCTTCAAGCAAATCCACAAATTTCAGAAACTGATCACGCTGCAAACCGCCCTGATATAAATCCCGTGGTTTGCGATTGGAGGTGAACACCACGGTTACCTCCGCATCCATTAATCCGCCGAACAGACGCGCGAGAATCATCGCATCCGTTACATCGCTCACCTGAAATTCATCGAGGCATAGTACCTGCGCCTCATCCGCAAGTGCGGCAATCACCTGCTCCATCACATCGCCCGCCGCATGTTGG
>JBGAJE010000014.1:0-21224 GCA_044225085.1 Rickettsiales bacterium
ACATGGGTTTAGAAAGGGTTAACTTAAATCAATACCTTTTTAAAAAATAATAGGCGGATGCTTGGCAGCCGCTTGACTTCGGGTAGGTCTCCAAAATTTTCCATCCACATTTCCTTCGTTTATTCCGGCAAGGGGATGCCCGCTTTCAGCAAAAACACTCCGGCCTCTTTGATCTTGTCGAAGCCCAGGTGATCGCCCGTCGCCTGATCCCAGGCCGTCTTACTAAGTGCCTCATAGAGATATCCTTGTTTCTTGTCCAGATGGCCCGCAAGGATGGATTTCATTTTCTGCTGGTCTTTCGTGAGCGCATTATAAATGGCATTTAGCCGCCCCTGCGCGGCTTCACCGGCAAAATGGACAGGTCCGCTGCGGCTGGCAGGATTGTTCACATGCGTGATGCTTGCTTCAAATCCTTCCGCATCGCTTCCAATCTCAAAGTAGGAAAAGCCACCGTCGATCCCAAAATCGTCGCTGATCATGACAAGCGGAGGCCGCCTGCGGGAAGCAACAGAATCGCCCGGTGCGGACGCCTCCGCGAAGGCGCTATGTGCATGGTCATAGATGCCCCCGAAAAACGGCGGCCGCACAGTCACCATATCCAACGCCCCCGCGCCATCGCCCGACTGCATATCGAGGTAAATCTCGCCGATGCGCGAGCCATCATGGGTCTGCGTGATTTCCAGCGCCCCGTTTTCGCCTTCGATGCGGGAGCTTTTCGTCACACGCTACGAATTCATCCGGCTAAAGAATTCATCGTTCGATTTCGTGTCCTTCATCTTGTCGATGAGGAATTCCATCGCGTCCATCGGCCCCATGGGGTTCAAGATTTTGCGCAGCATCCAGACTTTCGCAAGGTCGCCTTTTTCGTAGAGCAGGTCCTCTTTGCGGGTGCCGGACTTGGTGATGTCCATCGCCGGGAAGACGCGTTTGTCGGAGAGTTTGCGGTCGAGCACGATCTCGGAGTTGCCGGTGCCTTTGAATTCCTCAAAGATCACCTCGTCCATCCGCGAGCCGGTTTCGATCAGCGCGGTGGAGATAATCGTCAGCGAGCCGCCGAATTCGATATTCCGCGCGGCACCGAAGAAGCGTTTTGGGCGTTGGAGTGCGTTGGCATCCACGCCGCCGGTAAGTACTTTACCAGATGACGGGATGACGGTGTTGTAAGCGCGGCCCAAACGGGTGATGGAGTCGAGCAGAATCACAACATCCTTTTTATGTTCCACCAGACGCTTCGCTTTTTCGATCACCATTTCGGCGAGTTGGACGTGGCGGTTTGCCGGTTCGTCGAAGGTAGAGCTGACCACTTCGCCTTTCACGCTGCGGGCCATGTCAGTCACTTCTTCGGGGCGCTCGTCGATGAGCAGCACGATGAGGTAGCATTCCGGATGGTTCGCCGTAATCGCATGCGCGATGTGCTGCATAATAACGGTTTTACCGGTGCGCGGCGGCGCGACGATCAAGGTCCGCTGACCTTTGCCTTGCGGAGCGACGAGGTCGATGATGCGCTTGGTCATGTCGTCTTTTTTCGTCGGGTCGGCATATTCCATTTTCAGGCGCGACTCGGGATAGAGCGGCGTCAGGTTTTCAAAACTCAGGCGATGGCGTAAATTTTCCACCGGCTCGTAATTGACGAGTTTTACTTCTGTCATTGCAAAGTATCGTTCTTCGTTTTTTGGGGCGCGCAGCACGCCTTCGACCGTGTCGCCAGTGCGCAGGCCAAGTTTTTTCACGATGGATTGCGGGACATAGACGTCATCCGATCCCGCGAGGTAGTTCGCTTCAGGGTAGCGCAGAAAGCCGAAGCTATCTTGCAGTACTTCGATCACGCCTTCGCCGGTGATTTCGGTGCCTTCTTCCGCCGCGCGTTTGAGCAGGGTGAAGACCATTTCTTGCTTGAGCATGGAGCTCGCATTTTCAATCCCGGCAGCTTCGGCCATATCCAGGAGTTCATTGGGTTTTTTGCGCTTTAATTCTTGCAGTTTCATGCGTGTCGTTCTTTCGATGTTTGGAAATTGTGTTTATTATTTAATGACTTATAAGTGGGAAATGGCGCAGCGGGGGATTGGGAGGCACGAGGATTGCGCCAAGCTGCATTGCTTGAATAAGCATCCTCACTTTAGCGATTTTTCATGCGGCGTCAAGGGAAACTGCGGAAATAGCGTTTCTTTTCTATTTATCGCAATTTCCATTGCTGCATGAGTTGCTGCACTCGGCGGCGGGTGGCGGCTTTGCCGAGGCTGGTTGGAATCACAATGTCTGCTGCGCGCTTGCGGATGTGGTCTGGTAGTTGGCGGGCAATAAGTTTTTCCCACTTCATATCTGTCATCCCCGGTCTAGTGAACGCGCGACGGCGGCGCAAAGAGCGTGGAGCGTGGGCAACGATAACGACATCGCAAAGTGTTTGTGCGTCGGTTTCAAATAGTAGCGGAATATCGAGCACGACGGCTTTGCGGCGATGGCGGCGCGCGTAGCGAATGGCCATGACCTCAACTGCGCGCACGCGTGGGTGAAGAATGTGCTCGAGAGCAGCTAGGGCTTGTTGGCTTTTGCCCACGGCATCGGCTAGGGCGGCACGATGGGCGGTTCCATTTTTCACGGCGCTTGGGAATTTTTGTGCGATGGCGGCGATGGTATCGCGATCATGCCGCATTAACTGATGCACAATACGGTCGGCATCGAGATGCACAATGCCGCGGCCGGCAAACATACGGGCGAGGGTTGACTTGCCACTTGCCATGCCGCCGGTGACGCCGATGACTAGCATGATTGTGCCTCCAACACTTTATTGCGTAGTTCGGTGGTTACTTCTGGCAATATGCCGTGCCATTCGTTGAAAGCGCGTTGGGCTTGGTAGAGAAGCATGCCGATTCCGTCCACGATGGGGAGCCCCTTTTCGCGCGCATTTTTGAGAAGTGCTGTTTCGAGCGGCGCGTATACAATGTCATGGACGGCGCAGCCGTCCCGAATTTTTTTTAGGTCGAGTTCGAGGGGCTCGTGGCCCGCCATGCCGAGGCTGGTGGTGTTGACAAGGAGCGTTGCCTCGCCGATGATTTCCGTGCGCGATTCCCAAGGAGCGGCGGCAACGGTTTTGCCAGTTACTGAAAATTCTTTTGCGATACGCTCGGCCGTATCGAACGTGCGGTTGGCGAGGGTGATTTTTTTTGCACCCGCATCCTGTAATGCAACGATCGCCGCGCGCGTCGCTCCGCCCGCACCGAGCAGGACAATGTTGGAGAGATGGGGTGCGAGATCACCAAGCCCTTCGCGCAGATTGGTGATGAAGCCATAAGCATCCGTGTTGGTGCCGATGAATTTACCTTCGCGATTCGTTATTGTATTGACGGCGCCGATACGCTTCGCAACATCGTCCATACCATCCAGATACTCCATCACTGCTTGTTTGTGGGGAACAGTGATGTTTACTCCCGCGATATTTTTTTTGCGCATATGCAGCATGGTTTGGCGCAGCCGCGAATGTGCAGTGGTGAAAAGTTTGTAAGAAGCATCAATGCCGTGCTTTTCCAACCAATAACCGTGGATTACTGGACTGAGTGAGTGCGAAGTTGGGTAGCCGATCAGGCCCGTGATGCGGGTCATGTTTATTCCTTTCCGCCGCGTTTTTGTACTTGGCGTTGGCGGTATTGAATAATGAGGGTCGCCGTTTCCTCAACGGAGCGGCGCGTCACGTCAATCACTGGCCAGCCTTGGGCGCGGAACATTTTTTTTGAATCATCAATTTCTTCGCGTACGCGCTCTTCATTAATGTAGTCGGTTTGGGTGTCTTGGTTCATGGCAATCAGCCGACTCGTGCGGATTTCGATTAGGCGGTCATCACTAATAGTAAGGCCGACGACAAGCGGTTGTTTAAGTGTCAGCAAATTATCTGGTAAGGGGCAATTCGGGACGTAGGGCACGTTGGCCGCTTTATAGCCGCGATAGGCGAGGTAGACGCAAGTGGGTGATTTGCTTGTCCGCGAGGGACCGACAATCACGATATCCGCTTGTTCCATTTCCCAGGTAGCTTGGCCGTCATCATGGTCGAGGGCGAAATTGATGGCATTAATGCGCGCGAAATAATCCTCCCCTAATTCATATTGTGCGCCGGCATGTCCGGTCGCCTCTTGGCCGAGATGGTTGGATATTTCACGCACAACGTGATCTAAGATCGGTACGCAGGGAAGGCCGCGCTTGGCACATGCTTGACGGAGTTGCTCGCGCATCTCGGGTTCGGCTAGGGTGAACATGACCATGCCGGGATAGGTGTCGAGGTTGGCGATCATTTTCTCGAGTTGCCCGCGCGTGCGGACTAGTGACCAGACATGTTCATCCGCTGTGATGTTGTCGAACTGGGCGAGGCTTGCCCGCGCGACGCTCGCGACAGTTTCTCCCGTTGAGTCGGATACAAGATGGAGATGGAATTTTTTCATGCGGATAAGTTGTGGATGAATGAGTGGCTTATCCACCTATATCTGGCCGATGTTAAAGTTACTAGTGAAAGCCTTATACGTCATCCCCAGCCCCATCCCAAGGGGAATTGTTTGGTCGCTGCTTTTGTGAATGATGGGGATGAATTGGTTATTCCGGAAATTCATGCGTACCAAAGTTACTTTGTTTTTGCGTGGTTAGGAAAATTCGTTCACAAGGTTACCACAATAACGACCATTTGCTAAAACCACCCGATAGCTCACCAATAGCTATCGGACAGATTAGAATTACCGATCTACCTATGACCAACTACCTTCACTATAAAGTATTCTATTCTTAGATAGAAGAAGTGGGACCATGAATAAAGTGCTGATCAAAGCCCTGCGTGGCGAAGTAACGGACCAGATACCGTTTTGGTTCATGCGTCAGGCTGGGAGGTATTTACCGGAATACCGCACAGTGCGAGCAAGCACGAAGGGTTTTCTCGATTTATGTTTTACGCCGGAGAAGGCCGCAGAGGTAACATTGCAACCGATTCGCCGGTTTGGGATGAGTGGTGCGATTTTATTTTCCGATATTTTAGTGGTGCCCTATGCGCTCGGCGTTGATGTGAACTTTGCCGAAGGCGAAGGTCCGATTGTTGCTGTGACCGATACAGAAGAAGCAATAGAAGATTTGAAATTAGAAAATGTGTGTGGCGCACTTGCCCCCATTGCAGAGACGATTCGGCTCGTTAAAAAACAATTACCGGAAGAAACGACACTGATTGGTTTTGCTGGCGCGCCGTGGACGGTAGCGTGTTACATGTTGCAGGGACGCTCTGGTAAGGAATTCGCCGCTGCGCGCAAATTTGCCTATACTGAGCCAGAGTTGATGGAAAAACTTATCGACAAACTGGTGCTCGCAACCATTGATTATTTGCGTATGCAGATTAATGTTGGGGCGGAAGCAATTCAGATTTTCGATAGCTGGGCTGGGCTTTTAACGCCGGATCAATTCGCGCGTTGGGTGATAGCGCCGACGAAGAAAATTGTCGATGCGCTTGCGAGCAGTCACCCCATGACTCCAGTTATCGGTTTTGCGAAAGGCGCGGGATTACAGCTTCCAACCTATGCAAAAGTCACGAAAGTGAATTGTATCGGCGTTGATCAACATACACCGATCGAGTTTGCGCTTGAACATCGGGCGTTTGCGAAACAAGCGGTGCAAGGAAATCTTGATCCATTGTTGCTCGCATTTGATCTTCCCGCCGCGCAAGAGGAAACGCGCCGAGTGCTTCGCCAGCTTGGTCGTACTCCGTGTGTTTTCAATGTTGGTCACGGATTTATTCCTGAGACGCCGATTGAACATGTGCGGGTGATTAGCGAGATGGTGAAATCATGGCGTCGGTAATGCAAGCATCGGCGAATATTATCGGCCCGGGCCGCAAAACTGCTGTGGTGCTGTTTAATCTCGGCGGGCCGGATAGCCTCGCCTCGGTGCAGCCGTTTTTGTTTAATCTCTTCAATGACCCGGCGATTATTGGACTGCCGAAGATTTTTCGGCGGCTGCTTGCGACGTTTATCTCGCGTCGCCGCGCGCCAACGGCGAAGTTAATTTATGAAGAGATTGGTGGAAAATCCCCCATTGTCGAGAATACCGAAGCACAGGCGCGCGCACTGGAAGCAACGCTCTCCGGCCATGGACAAGTGAAGGTTTTTAGCGCGATGCGATACTGGCATCCGTTTGCGGAGGATGTCGCAAAACAGGTGCAAAAATTCCGGCCTGATCATGTTATTTTGTTGCCGCTCTACCCCCAATTTTCGACAACGACGACGGGATCTTCCTTCGCCGATTGGAAGCGTGCTGCTGCGAAAATCGATCTCGCAACACCGACCAGTGCAGTCTGCTGCTACCCAACGCATCCCGAGTTTATCAAGTCACACACGCAGCTGATTCGTACTTATTATCAAGAGGCTGCGAGATTTGGTGCGCCCCGTATTTTATTTTCGGCGCACGGATTGCCGGAGAAAATTATCAAGCAAGGTGACCCATATCAGACGCATGTTGAAGCGACAACGCAAGCCATTATCGATGCGCTTGGCATCAAGGACGTTGATTACGTCAATTGCTATCAAAGTCGCGTTGGGCCGATGAAGTGGATTGGCCCATCAACCTCGGATGAGTTGCTGCGTGCGGGCTATGAACATAAGCCGGTGGTGCTGGTGCCGATTGCGTTTGTCAGCGAACATTCGGAGACGCTCGTCGAGCTTGATATCGAATATGCCGAGCTTGCCCATAGCAATGGTGTCGATCATTATTATCGCGTGCCGACGCTTTCGGCCCACGCCCATTTTATTGCTGCGTTGGCCGATATGTGCTTGAAGCTTAAACGCGATATTGCCCTCACTTCTGCCACGGGCAAGCGGTTTTGCGGGCGTGAGTTGAAGAAGTGCCCATGTCAGGGATAGGAGACGCTATGGAAAAATATTATCTCCTCATCAAAGCCCTTCATCTCATCAGTATGACAGCGTGGATGGCCGGAATGTTTTACCTGCCGCGGCTTTATGCCTATCACGCAGCTGAACCTGTTGGCTCACCCACATCGGAAACGTTTAAAATTATGGAGCGCCGGTTGTTGCGCGTCATCATCAACCCGGCGATGATCGCGACGTTTATTTTTGGCGGCATGTTGCTTTTCATCATCGATTTTGGGCGGCCGCAGCATTGGTTCGATGCGAAGTTTGTGCTGGTGCTCGCGATGGCTGGCCTCCACGGTTTTTTCGCCCGCACCCGCAAAAAACTTGCTCGTGATGAACGTCCGCGCAGCGCAAGGTTTTATAAAATCATCAACGAAGTCGTCACCCTCCTCTTCGTCGCGATTGTGCTTCTCGCGGTGACGAAACCATTCTAGAAAGACCCATGCGCCAAATCGTTCTCGATACTGAAACCACCGGCCTTGATCCTTTTTCCGGCCATCGGATTGTTGAAATCGGCTGTGTTGAGATGGTTAATCATATCCGCACCGGCAACCATTTCCATACTTACCTCAACCCCGAGCGCGACATGCCGCGCGAGGCGGAAAATATCCATGGGCTCAGCAGCGAATTCCTGAAAGACAAGCCGCTGTTCAAACACGTCGCCCGCTCCTTCCTCGAGTTCATCGGCGATGATCCGCTCGTCATCCATAATGCCGGGTTCGACTTGAAATTCCTCAATGCCGAGCTTGATGTGCTGAGCTTGCCACTCATTCCCCTCGAGCGCGCGACGGATACGGTGCTCATCGCCCGCAAAAAATTCCCCGGCTCCCCCGCCAATCTCGATGCGCTCTGTAAACGTTTCAATATCGACCTAACGGCGCGCACCAAGCACGGCGCCCTGCTCGATGCGGAGCTGCTCGCGGATGTGTATTTGGAGCTCATGGGTGGCCGCCAGGCGAGTTTGCTGATGAGCTCTGAAGTCGCGCCCGCCCCTGCGGCCGAGGGCGAAGTTTATCTCGGTTTCACCGGCCATACCAACATCCCCGAGCGTCATTTCCCGCCGAGTTCCGAGGAGCTTGCGGCGCATAGGGCGATGGTCGATAAATTGAAAAATCCGATTTGGGCGGAAGCGTAAAAAGAAGCCCCACCGCACGCCGGCTGGCGCGGGTGGGGGTGGGTTAGCGGAGTGTTCGCTCGATCCATCTTCTCGTTGCCCAGCTTACGGCGATGAGGGCGCACGCGATAGCGTAGTCGAGCTTGCCGTTGATCGCTAACCAGAGGTCAGAAATCAGCGCAGCAACGATCATGAGGCGGAAGCCTATGGGGATCAGCGATCCCTTTTCGGTCTCGAACCCCCAAACAACAAAGGCGCCGCCGGCCACGCCCAACCATCCAGCCCACGGAGCCGAAAGGAAGGTCATGGTCTCAATCGAAACTGCGCAGCCTAATGTCAGCACAATCTCGCAAACCATGTCCAGACCCAGCAATAGCATGGGGAACTGGATATTGTTACGATGAATACGTACCATCGGTTTCTCCATTCAGCTGGCGCGAGCATGTCGCGCGGGTTGCATGAAACGCACGTCGGGACGCCACGCCGAGGCATGCGCGTCCACAAGCCTTCACCCAGTGGCATGATGCTGATGGGTGTCGTCTAGAAAGTGTGTGTCGAACCTATCCTCAAGCACATGCGCGAATTATGAAATTTTGGTGACAATTGACCGTCATTCATTACTTGGAGCCAGGGCCGCCCTCGCGGCGACGCAAAATTCCGCTTGCATACTCCCCTGCCCCTCCCTTAGATTGCCGCGCGCAAAAGAATAGGAAACGCTCGTGAGCATCTCTCGCACTGACGCCATCGCCGCTGCCCGCCGTTACGCGACGGCCATTTTTTCGTTGGCGACTGAATCTAAACAAGAAACATTGGTGGTGGAGGAAATCTCGACCATCGGTGCTGCGATCGCTAGCCATGCTGAACTGGCCGCCGCCCTTGCCAACCCGCTCATTCACCGTACGCAAAAAGCCGCCGTGCTAGCCGCACTCGCCAAATCCGGCAGCTCCCTCACCCAGCGCGCGATTGCGACGATTGCGGATGGTGGACGTGCCGAGATCATCCCCGTCATCGCCGAGCTGCTGCGCGCCGAACTCGCCGCGCAAAAAGGCGAGCTTGTCGCCGAAGTAACCAGCGCCCGCGCCCTTGCGCCGGCCATGCAAAAACAACTCAACGCCGCCCTCACCAAAGCCACCGGCAAGGACGTGCAGATGCAGCTGAAAGAAGATCCGTCGGTACTCGGCGGAGTTATGATTCAACTCGGTTCGCTGCGGCTTGATGCCACGCTGGCCGGAGCCCTTAACACCATGCGCGTCGAACTGGTCGCGCACGCTAACCAATCATAATTAGGAGCCTTTCATGGAAATTCGCCCATCAGAAATTTCGGACATTTTAAAGAGCCAGATCGCCGGCATGAGCGAAACGGCAAGCCTCGCCGAGGTTGGTCGCGTCGTGAGCGTCGGGGACGGGATCGCGACGATTTATGGCCTCGAGAATGTGCAGGCAGGCGAGATGGTCGAGTTTAACGGCGGCATCAAAGGCATGGCGCTGAACCTCAACACTGATTCCGTCGGCGTGGTGATTTTCGGCTCGGATACGAGCATCAAAGAAGGCGACACGGTGAAGCGTACCGGTGCGATTGTGGATGTGCCGGTGGGCCCAGAACTACTCGGCCGCGTGGTGGATGCGCTAGGCAACCCGATCGATGGTAAGGGCCCAATCAACGCGAAACAGCGTAGCCGCGTGGAAGTAAAGGCGCCGGGGATCGTCTATCGTAAGTCGGTGCATGAGCCGGTGCAGACGGGGATTAAGTCGATCGACTCACTGATTCCGATCGGCCGTGGCCAGCGTGAGCTGATCATCGGTGACCGTCAAACCGGTAAAACCGCGATTGCGATCGATACGATCCTCAACCAAAAAGCCGCCCATGAGAGTGGCGATAAGAACAAGCAGCTCTTCTGCGTCTATGTTGCGATTGGTCAAAAGCGCTCGACCGTGGCGCAAGTGGTGAAAAAGCTCGAAGAAACAGGCGCAATGAAATACACGATTGTGGTCGCTGCTTCGGCATCCGATCCCGCGCCGCTACAATATCTGGCCCCTTATGCTGGTTGCGCGATGGGCGAGTGGTTCCGCGATAACAGCAAGCATGCACTGATCATTTACGATGATTTGTCCAAGCAAGCCGTCGCTTACCGCCAGATGTCACTCCTCCTGCGCCGTCCGCCGGGGCGTGAGGCCTATCCGGGCGATGTGTTCTACGTTCACTCGCGCCTGCTCGAGCGCGCGGCGAAGATGTCCGACGATAAGGGTGCTGGCTCGTTGACCGCGCTGCCCGTGATTGAAACCCAAGCGGGTGACGTTTCGGCCTACATCCCCACCAACGTGATTTCGATTACGGATGGGCAGATTTTCCTTGAAACCGAATTGTTCTACAAAGGGGTGCGTCCGGCGGTGAACGTTGGTTTGTCGGTATCTCGCGTAGGATCGTCGGCGCAAGTAAAAGCGATGAAACAAGTGGCTGGCACGATTAAGCTAGACCTCGCGCAGTTCCGTGAAATGGAGGCGTTTGCCCAGTTCGGTTCGGACCTCGATGCCGCCACCCAGAAGCTGCTCGCACGCGGTGCACGCCTCACTGAGCTGCTCAAGCAAGCGCAATACGCGCCGCTGCAGATGGAAGAGCAGGTTTGCGTGATTTACGCCGGTGTAAAAGGCTATCTCGACGACGTGGCGCTGAACAAGGTCGGCACGTTCGAGGCCGAGTTGCTGCGCTACCTGCGCGCCAGCAAAACGCTGCTCGATACGATCAAGAAAGAAGAAAAACTGTCCGATGATTCCGAAGCTAAGCTGAAGGAAACCATTGCGACGGTGAAGAATCGTCTCGTTTAATTGGCTTAGGAAAGCTGCACCATGCCTAGCTTAAAGGACCTTAAAGTCCGCATTAAAAGCGTGAAATCGACGCAGAAGATCACCAAAGCCATGAAGATGGTGGCGGCATCGAAGCTGCGTCGTGCGCGTGAGGCGGCGGAGGCCGCCCGCCCGTACGCGGTGGCGATGGAGCAGATGGTGGCGCGGCTTGCGGCCGGCGCTCAAGGTCAGGCGAATTTGCCGGTGCTATTAGGTGGAACCGGGCGCGATAAGGTGCATTTGCTAGTGGTGGTGACCGCCGATCGTGGGCTTTCGGGTGCCTTCAACTCCTCCATTGTGCGCGCGGCGCGCAAGCGTATTCGCGAACTGCAAGCGCAGGGAAAAACCGTGAAACTCTATGCGGTTGGCCGCAAGGGACGCGATTGGTTGGGTGATTATAAATCCCTCATGATCGGCAGCCGGACGGATGTGGCGAAGAAAATTGGTTATAGCGATGCCGAAGCCATTGCTCAGGCGATTTTTGCACAAGTGAATGCGGGCGAGATCGATAACGTCACGATGATCTACAACCACTTTAAATCGGTGATTTCGCAGGTTGTCACCTTCCAGCAGCTGATGCCGCTGGTGGTAGAGGGTGCGGCGGAAGCGATACCGGTCGAGTATGAGCCGAGCGAAGAAGAAATCCTCGCCGATCTCCTCCCGCGCAATTTCGCGATGCAGATTTTCTCGGCGATGCTCGAGAATAACGCTGGTTTCTATGGCGCGCAGATGAACGCGATGGAAAACGCCACTAAAAACGCTGGTGAAATGATCAAGAAACTGACATTGAAATACAATCGTACTCGCCAGGCCAACATCACTAAGGAGCTAATTGAAATCATCTCCGGTGCCGAGGCCATTTAACTTACTAGCCTACCACCTCACACAGAAAGGATAGTATCATGACTGAAGCAGAACAACAGATTCGCGTCGTTGCCCTCAAAAGCTGGAAAACGGCGGTTTATAACGAAAACAACATGCCAATTCTCTCCGTCGAAACCTTCGATGGCCAGAACCTCACCATGTTCCTTACCCCCGAAGCCGCTATTGAGCTTGGGGAATCTCTCGCGCGCACGGGGGAGCAAACAATCCGTGCCCCAAAGAACTAAACCCTAGGAGAAAACCATGTCGGCAGTCGCAGCCAAAAAAATCCAAACCCAAACCGCGGGCGCGGTCACGCAAGTGATCGGTCCGGTGGTCGATATCGTGTTCGCAGAGGGCCGGCTTCCGGCCATTCTAAACGCGCTTGAGACCACGATCGATGGTCGCCGCTTGGTGATGGAAGTCGCACAGCATCTGGGTGAAAACTCAGTGCGTGCGATCGCTATGGATGCGACGGATGGTCTTACTCGCGGCCACCAGGTCACGGATACGGGCGCGGCAATTTCCGTGCCCGTAGGACCGGAAACGCTTGGGCGTATCATGAACGTGATCGGTGAGCCGATCGACGAACGTGGCCCCATCGGCAACAAAGCTGTTGCGCCAATCCACGCGGAAGCGCCGGCGTTCATCGATCAATCGACCGATGATGAAATTCTCGAGACGGGTATTAAAGTAATCGATCTACTCGCGCCGTATGCAAAGGGCGGGAAAATCGGTCTCTTCGGTGGTGCGGGCGTGGGTAAAACCGTACTCATCATGGAGCTCATTAACAACATTGCGAAGGGCCATGGTGGTTTCTCGGTATTTGCTGGCGTGGGTGAGCGTACTCGTGAGGGCAACGATCTTTACCATGAGATGATCGAATCGGGCGTTATTAACCTCGACGATCAGAGCAAATCGAAAGTGGCGCTGGTCTATGGCCAGATGAACGAGCCTCCTGGAGCACGTGCGCGCGTGGCGTTGACGGGCCTCACCCAGGCGGAGTATTTCCGTGACCAAGCGGGTCAGGACGTGTTGTTCTTCGTGGATAACGTGTTCCGGTTCACCCAAGCAGGTTCGGAAGTATCGGCATTGCTCGGCCGTATTCCTTCGGCGGTAGGTTACCAGCCGACACTCGCAACCGAAATGGGCGCGATGCAGGAGCGGATTACCTCGACGAAAAAGGGCTCGATTACGTCCGTACAGGCTGTTTACGTTCCGGCGGATGACTTGACCGATCCGGCGCCGGCAACCTCGTTCGCGCACCTTGATGCGACGACCGTACTTAGCCGTCAGATTGCTGAGCTTGGAATTTATCCGGCGGTGGATCCGCTTGATTCGACGTCGCGGATGCTTTCGCCGCAAATCGTGGGTGAAGAGCATTACAAAGTGGCGCGCGATGTTCAGCGCGTGTTGCAGACCTACAAGTCGCTGCAAGACATCATCGCGATTCTCGGGATGGATGAGCTTTCGGAAGAAGATAAGTTGACGGTGGCGCGCGCGCGCAAAATCCAGCGCTTCTTGAGCCAGCCGTTCCATGTCGCGGAAATTTTCACCGGCAAACCCGGCAAATACGTGAAACTCAAGGATACGATTGCTTCATTCAAAGCGATTGTTGCTGGCGAGTATGACGATCTGCCAGAAGCAGCGTTCTACCTCGTCGGTTCGATCGAAGAAGCGATCGAAAAGGCGAAAGAGCTGAGTAAGTAGTTTTATGGGACCTGGCTTGCGCCGGGTCCCCCTTCATTATCGAGAGCAATCATGGCTGACGCATTTCACCTCCAAATCATCTCCCCCGCCGCGATCGTGGTGGATGCCTATGTGCCGATGGTAGAAGTACCGGGCACCGAGGGCGATTTTGGCGTGTTGCCGGGCCATTCGCCGTTTTTCTCGATGATTCGCCCGGGTGTGGTGGATGTTCATTTGGGAGATGGCAATCATCGTCGGTTTTTTGCGGCTTCAGGTTATGCGGATGTGAGCCCGACTGGGTGCACCATTCTTTCTGATCATATCCAGGATATCGCTGAGATTTCTCCATCGGATGCTCAGGAGGCGCTTGTCAGCGCCCAGGAAGCGGCTGCGCAGGCTGCTAGCCCCGTGGATAAGGATAAGGCCCAGAAAATGCTGGTAGCGGCGGAAGCGCTGGTTTTGGCGATCCAAGCGGCCGGCTCGTTGGCTGCATAATCATAACCCTATTTATCCCCTTATAAAATCCACAAAAACGGGCGATTTTGCGTTGGCTCGATGGCACGTGGCTTGCATTATCCCCAGGGATGCAGCTTGGGACAGATACACAAATAGCAAGTAGCGGCGCGGCTGCCAGCACGGTCGGTACGAGTCGCCACACCTCTGGCAACAGCGCGTTTTTTGGGCCAGATGGCCTGACTTGGCACGATTTTGTCGATGCTATCAACCCATTGGAACATATACCTATTATTTCTAATTTGTTCGATTCGATGACGGGGCATACACCCTCGACGGCCGCCAAGCTGGCCGGTGGTGCGTTGCTGGGCGGGCCGATTGGGTTTATTGCGAGCTTGGCGAACGTAATTTTTGAAACGCAAACGGGGCATGACGCGGGCGGGGCAGTTCTTGCCGCCCTAACCGGCGACGAGGGCGGAGCGCCTACCACTGAATATGCTGCTAACGATGTGAGCGTGAGCGATGGGGCGGCGCCGGTGGACGCAGTTACGGTATCAGATCAAGTCGCGGCGAGCAGTGGGGCCACTGCTTCGCAGCAATATGCTTCGGTAGTGCCGGCTTCTGGGGCTTCTGCTGTAGTAGGCAATCAAACCGTGCTCGATCTTTATGGCGGTAGCGCGGCTTCGGCCCATAAATCCTACCAAAAAGCGCAAATGTTGCCGTATTTGCGGGATGTCACCACCAGTCAAGTTTTGTAGCAATCTACCCGCGTTCTCCGAATAACGCCGTGCCGACTCTGACCATCGTTGCACCGAGGCGAACGGCTATTTCAAAGTCGCCGCTCATGCCCATGCTTAACTCTGGCAGACCGAATTCATCCGCCATTTTTTTGAGAAGGGCAAAATGGGGGGCGGGATTCGTATTGGCGGGAGGGACACACATAAGTCCGACAATCGGCAAACCGAGGCTTTTGCAGTGAGCGAGCAAGGTGGCGGCATCGCGTGGGGCAATACCGGCTTTTTGGGGTTCTTCGCCAGTATTGACCTGGATAAGCATTTTGGGGCGTCGGCCGCTCTGACTGAGGGCCTGCGCCAGTGCAACAGCGATTTTTGGGCGATCGATCGTGTGGATGACATCAAATAGCATCACCGCATCGAGCGCTTTGTTTGATTGCAATGGGCCAATCAAATGTAGCTGAGCCGCAGAGTGCCTCGCTTTTAGCGATGGCCATTTGGTTTGAGCTTCTTGTACGCGATTTTCTCCAAAATCGACCAAACCGAGGCTCAGGGCCTGTTCCAGCACACTCGCCGGCTGCATTTTGCTGGCACCGATCAAACGTGTGGCTTGACCGCGCGCAAGGGGGGATTCACGACCAGCCGCGACCAGCCGCTGTTGCAGCGTTGCAAGACGTGTGGCAAGGGTGCCATGGGGGGACGAATCATTCATGGTATCTTTATATTACAGTGGCTTAATTAATAAGTCTAGAACAAAGCACCCCGTTTTTACCTTTGTGGCAGTTCTGCAACAGGGGGGTCAGAAAGGGGATAGAAAGGTAAAATTCGCTTGGGGCGCTTGCTTGGGCGCCAAAGCCCACTAATAAATAGCGCCGTAGGTACGTGGTGCATCTCGATGTGCCATGTACTATTCGGGATAACATTGACCGCAGGTGCGGTGTTACATTTTGTTTCATTAAAGAAGGAACTAAATCATGAAAAAAATTCTTCTGGTACGACTGGGCTCGTCGGTGCGGCGTTGCTGGCAACAGCAGCTGGCGAAACCCCGAAAGTAACCCTCGGTGGTTTCTCTGACTTCCAAGCTGGCTGGACCAGCGACGATAAAGATGCCGCTACCCGCAGGGACTGCACCCGCAACGATAACGAAGTTACCGTTAAAGTTGATGGCAAGACCGATGGTGGCTGGGCTACGGCGCGGAGATCGATCTGGAAGCAGATACCTCCAACGCGATGCAAATAACCAAGGCGTAGACGCTTCGCGTACCTTTACCTACCTTTCGGGTGGTTGGGGCCGTGCAGAAATGGGCGACAACAAGTCCGTTGCTGCTACGATGCGCGTGATTTTTCCTTCCTCTGCTCGCAGTTGCTACCGGTGGTATCAACGGTGCTTGGACGTATTTCGTACAAGGTGCTGCTGGTATCCCAGCTAGCGGTTTCGTTACCACCTCGAAGTTGCTGACCGAGCACGGTTCGGTTGGTACTTTGGGCGACGAGACTTCTTACAACGCAACCAAAGTTGGGGCTACTACACGCCGAAGTATATGGGCTTCCAGGCTGGCGTGTTGACCTGGAACTCCAACTCGCGTGGTCAGCTCCTGAACCGTTCTAACAACGGTACCGGCGCGGTCGCAACCGATCTCAGCATCGGTAACGTGTGGGATCTTGGCCTGTCGTACGAGAACCAATTCTCGGGCGGCATCAAGCTGTCGGCTGCTGCTAGCGGTGAATTCGGTAACGGTGACGTAGCTGGTACCCAAGACAGCAACGCTTGGAACATCGGTGCATTGCTCGGCTGGAAAGGCTTCTCGGTTGCCGGTTCATACGGCGACTGGAGCGATTCTAACCGCGCTGCTGGTGGTCTTGACGGCTCTATTGGGCTGCTGGTCTTGGCTACGAAGCCGGTCCGGTTGGCCTGTCGGCTACCTACATCGATTCGACGCGTGACGTTACGTCCACCACTTCGAACGATTTCCACAACATCGTTCTCGGTGCGGACTACAAACTCGCTCCGGGTCTGACGCCGTATGCTGAAGTCAGCTTCTACGACTTCAACAGCGCTGGTGCTGTCTATGACAACACCGGTACCTCGGTTATCCTTGGTACTCAGATCGCGTTCTAAGCAACTCGCTTAGGCGAAAGCTAAAGGAAAGGGCGGCTCGAAAGAGTCGCCCTTTTTCTTTTGGCGATTTAAGTTCTCCGCTCTCCCTCTTGCAAATCACCGCGCAATCGCTAGGGTGCGGGTTCGCAGCGAACCATATAAAGGTTACTTATGATGACCCATGTTAATCCGGCGCGTGTTTTTTTGGCCGCTATGGCGGCGCTTCTTATGCTCTCAGCCTGTGCAGGAGAGAAAGTCGACACGTCCAGTTATCCCAAAACGGAAGAAGACCGTCGCAAAGAGCGTATCGGTAAGCTGACGGGTGAAGATGGCCTTACCGTGGGCGGCAGCGAGAAGAAGGATGAGGGCGGCAAAAATCCGCTGGGCGTGAACAGTTTCTTGTGGCGTGCGACGTTAGATACGCTTGCTTTTATGCCGCTGGCTTCGGCAGATCCATTCGGCGGTGTAGTGCTGACCGATTGGTATGAAGATCCCGATGCACCGGGCGAGCGATTCAAGGTGAATGCCATTATTCTCGATCGTCAATTGCGCGCCGATTCGATCAAAATCTCCGTGTTCCGGCAGAAGAAGGACAAGCTTGGCAATTGGGCCGATGCGCCGGTCGATGCGACGATGGGCCGCAAGCTTGAAGATACGATTCTCACGCGTGCCCGCCAGCTTCGCGTCGCGCAGCTTGGGTACTAATGAACGCGCCTGCAGAACGCTATAACGCCCGTGAATCTGAGGCGCGGTGGCAAGCCGCGTGGGAGAAGGCGGGTGTGTTTCAAACGCCTGAGAAGAACAGCAAGCTCGATTATTTTGTGCTTGAGATGTTCCCCTATCCGTCCGGCAATATCCATATGGGCCATGTGCGTAATTACACGCTGGGCGATGTCACCGCGCGGTTTCGTCGTGCGTTAGGCTATAACGTGCTTTACCCGATGGGCTGGGATGCGTTTGGATTGCCCGCAGAGAACGCGGCAATCGCGCGTAATGTGCATCCCAAGGCGTGGACGCTGCAAAACATTGCGACGATGCGCGAGCAGTTGAAATCCATCGGCCTCAGCTATGATTGGTCGCGTGAGTTGACCACGTGTTTGCCGGAATATTATCAGCATGAGCAGCGTTTCTTCCTCGAGTTTTTGAAGCGTGGCATTGCGTATCGTAAAGAGGCGATCGTCAACTGGGACCCGGTCGATAACACGGTGCTCGCCAATGAGCAGGTGATCGATGGGTGCGGTTGGCGCTCCGGCGCGCCTGTTCAGCGTCGCACGCTTTCACAATGGATTTTGAAGATAACGGATTACGCGGAAGATTTGCTGCAAGGACTCGAAGGCCTCACCGCCTGGCCTGACAAAGTGCGGATCATGCAGGAGAAGTGGATCGGCAAATCGAGCGGCGCGTTGTTCACGATGGCGCTTGCTGGGCGCGACGACAAACTCACCGTCTACACCACGCGGCCGGATACGCTTTACGGGATGAGCTTCTGCGCGATTGCGGCGGAGCATCCGCTCGCCAAAGAACTCGCGAAGACCGATGCGAAAGCAGCGGCGTTCGTGGCAGAGGTTGGTGCGCTTGGCACGTCGGAAGAAGCGATCGAGAAAGCGGAGAAGAAGGGGTATGATACGGGCCTGAAGGTGCTGCATCCGTTCACGGGCCTCGAGTACCCGCTCTATATCGCCAATTTCGTATTGATGGATTACGGCACGGGCGCGATTTTTGGTTGCCCCGCGCATGATCAGCGCGACCATGATTTCGCGAGCAAATACGGGTTGCCAATTGTGCCAGTGATTGGGCCTGGGGGCACGGCCGTGCCGCCGAGCCATGAAGCCTATACCGGCGACGGCCTGCTCATCAACTCACCGCTGTTTAATGGGCTGACGGTTGAGAAAGCGAAAGAGCGCGCGATTGAAGAACTCGAAACACGTGGCATTGGCGAGCGTAAAGTGAATTACCGTTTGCGCGATTGGGGTGTGTCGCGCCAACGTTATTGGGGTTGCCCGATTCCGGTGATACATTGCAAAGCATGCGGCGTCGTGCCGGTGCCGGAAAACCAACTGCCGGTGACATTGCCGGAGGATGTGACCTTCGACAAACCCGGCAATCCGCTTTCGCATCACCCGACGTGGAAACACGTCCCCTGCCCGACTTGCGGCAAGCCGGCGGAGCGCGAGACGGATACGTTCGACACGTTCTTCGAGTCGAGCTGGTATCCGGCGTGCTATGCGAGCGGCGGCGGCGCGAACGGCATCACGAAAGATGGCTGGCGCTGGTTGCCGGTGAATCAATATATCGGCGGCATCGAGCATGCGGTGCTGCATTTGCTCTATTCGCGCTTCTTCACCCGCGCGCTGAAGGATTGTGGGATTCTCAATATCGAGGAGCCATTCACCGGGTTGATGACGCAAGGCATGGTTGGTCACGCGACGTTCAAGGACGCAAAAACAGGGGAATGGTTATACCCAGCCGATGTGATGCAGAACGACAAAGGCGAGTGGGTCAAAATCGATGGCGGCGGCGCGGCGGTAATGGGCCGCAGCGAGAAGATGAGTAAGTCGAAGCATAATACCATCGACCCGCGGCACATCATCGAGGCCTATGGTGCCGATACGGCACGGCTATTTATGCTCTCCGATTCGCCGCCGGATCGTGGGCTGGAATGGACCGAGGCAGGCGTCGATGGCGCATGGCGCTATTTGCAGCGGCTGTATCGGTTGGTGGGTGAATTTGCACCGCAGTTTTCATCGGCCGGGAAGCCTACCGGCGATTCAGCGATTCGCCGTCAAACGCATAAAACGATTGATGCGGTGACGAAAGATATTGAAGCTTTCCATTTCAACAAAGCCGTCGCACGCATTCGTGAGCTTACCAACGCGCTGGAGAAACTCTCGGCCGATACGGCTGAATCGAAGGCGGCGTATGCGGAAGCGATTTCGGCTGTCATCCACCTCATCGCTCCCCTCATGCCGCACCTTGCAGAGGAACTGTGGGCGATGCTTGGCCATAAAGATCTCATCGCTTCCCGCCCCTGGCCCAAGGCTGATCCGGCGCTGTTGGTCGATGACACGGTCACTGTCGCCGTCCAGGTAAATGGCAAATTGCGCGCCACCCTCGAACTTGCTAAAAATATGCCCGAGGAAGAGGCAAAGGCGGTTGCCCTGGGCCACCCTAGCGTCCAGTCGGCGATTGACGGCAAAACGGTCAAAAAAACCATCGTAGTGCCTAATCGAATCATCAATGTGGTAGCGGCATGAAGCGATTTGCTCAGTTAGCAATGGTATTGGTGCTCTCGGCCTGCGGTTTTCAACCGCTGCAGGGCAAAGAGTATCGGCAATCGAATGCGCTCAATCTCTCGATGGTGACGGTGGATACGGCGTCGGACCACATCAATCAGCTGCTCAAGGCGGAGATTGAGGATCAGGTGAACCCCAATTATCAGCATGCGGAGAAACTTTACCGCCTCACAATCGTCGTGACGGAAGTGGATGTGGCGTTGTTCATCAATCCGGACGGCACATCGAGCCGGGGGGATTTGCAGTATAACAGCACCTATACCCTCACCCGGATTCTCGATGGCAAGGTGGTTACTAAAGGCGCAATTCAGCGGGTGAGTAGTTATAACACCTCGCAAAATGCGGATTATGCATCGTTCGTGTCGCAACAGGATGCGCGCACGCGTGGCATTCTTGAGCTGGCGCAGGATTACAAAATGCGACTGGCGAATTTGATTTCGACATTGAATAACCCCACGGCAGAGCAGCCGGCAGTGCCGACGCAGGATCCGGCAGTGCTTCCCGTCATTCACACGCAGTACGACAATGAAACTCGCACCCCGGGATTTTGATGGTTTCTTTCGCGCGCCGGGCAATGCGGCGGCGGTGTTGATCCACGGGTCGGACGCGGGGCAAGTGCGCCAACGCGCGGCACAGATGGTGGATAGCTGGCTCGGGCCTAATGCCGATGCGATGGCGGTCCTGGAATTAACGGTTGATCAAGTCAAAGAAGATGCGGCGATTTTGAGCGATGAGCTTGCGGCAATGTCGCTTATGGCTCCGCGGCGAGTGATTTTGCTGCGTGAGGTGGAGGATGCCAATCTTACCTCCGTGCAAGAAGCGATGGGGCATCGCTCGCCGGCGAATTTTCTGGTGATGTATGTAACGGAGTCCCTCCCCTCCACCAGCAAGCTGCGCCTCTGGGCCGAGCGTTCGCCGGATGTAGCGGCGATGGCATGCTATAAGGATGAAGGTGCAGGGCTTGAGCAGTTCATCCGCGATACGCTGCGGGGCTATGGGCTGCGTGCGAATTCTGAGGTGACTCGCCTTCTGGCGCAGCAGCTTTCGGGTGACCGGCAGATCATTATCAATGAACTGGAAAAACTCTCGCTTTATGTTGGCGATGAGGTGGAAGAAGTATTGCTTGAAGATGTGCTCGCGAGCGTGGGTGAGCATAACGATAAAAGCTTCGATGAATTGAACCAAGCGGTGGCTGGTGGGGATATGGTGAGCTTGTGCCGCTTGTCTGACCGGTTATTGCTGGAAGGTCAGCCCGGC
>JBGAJE010000182.1:0-2565 GCA_044225085.1 Rickettsiales bacterium
TGTTCTTCAGGGTGTTGTTGCGTTTTTATTCATCCTGCTCGCGCCGCAAATTTTTGAGAAGATCCATATGTTCTTCATTCAGCTAGGGATTTTCCGGTTGGGTGTGCTGGGCTCGTTCTTCCAGGTGCTGGTGCTGTTTTCGACCATTATCCTGTCGTATTTCGACTGCCGGAAAGAGAATATGTGGATTTTCGTGTTCTATTTCCTCAGTAACGCCGTGCTGACGCTAGTTTGCATGAATCAGGGCTACCAGTTCTATGGCTACGGGTTCTTCCTGTCCTCGGCCCTCACCTTCTTGCTCTCGGCAGGGATTCTCTTCGCCCATGTGCGGAAGCTGCCGTATCACGCGTTCATCACCAACAACAACTCGGTGAAAGTGCCGAATGTTCACACCTCGGCGGATTACTTCGAGCATGAGGGCGTGTTCAACATGGGTGTCGACCGGACGGATATTATTCATCCTGAGCGGCAGAAGTAGTTATTGTTGATTGAAGGGGACGTTGGCTTCGCCTCTCTTCGCTTCGCTACGAGTGTCCCCTACGCTTCTGCTCTGAAACATGACATTGAGTCACGTTTCAGCCTGCCGCTGCGCGGTTCGCCATGGGAGGCTACACACCGACTACGGCAACGCTGTAAGTAGAGTGGCGGAAATCCGCGTTTGAATGACGGCATTTTATCTATCTGGCGAAAATTCCGCCCCCGAAATATCCCGTAACAAAATTTTTTATTTACAAACCGGAAAACCATCTATAATTGGAACCGGCCGCTAAATCCCATGGCGTGTAGAGATCCCTAGAGGGGTAGGTTCAAAAAACCGATCCAGCAAGGTGACCTTGGCACTGCTGTCATAAATCCGTCGCAAGATTTGGCTGGTGCGTTTGATTAACGTACTAACGAGGGTTTATGACATGCGAAGCTACACTTCGTCCGATTCCGCTGTAAAGCATTTACAGCCTGAACAAGCTGTTATCCTGTACCGTCCGCATGCGCTGAAACGCGCCACGGAGATGTTTTTGACCAAATTCCGCGGTCGCGTGCTCTATGCGGTGAAAACCAACCCGGATGAGCATGTGCTCAAGGATCTCTGGGCCGCTGGCGTGCGCCAGTTCGATGTCGCCTCGCTGCATGAGGTGGCGATGGTGCGTGGGTTGTTCCCGGAGGCTGAGCTGTTTTTCATGCATACCGTGAAGTCCCGCCACGCGATCCGCGAGGCGTATTTCACCTATGGCGTGCGCCATTTCTCGCTGGATTGCCAGGAGGAGCTGCTGAAAATCCTCGCCGAGACGAAGAATGCGGACGATTTGGGCCTGCATGTGCGTCTTGCCATCCCCAACAGCTATGCCGAGCTGGCGCTGACCGATAAATTCGGCGCGAGCCTTGACGTGGCCCCTGCCCTGCTGCGCGATGTGCGGGCGGTGGCGGCGCATACGGGCATCTGCTTCCATGTCGGCTCGCAATGCATGCACCCGGATGCGTACCGGTTGGCGATCAAGCTTGCCAAGCAGGTGCTGAAACAGGCGGCGGTGAAGATTGATTCGCTCGATGTGGGCGGCGGGTTCCCGTCGATCTACCCGGGCATGACGCCGCCGGATATGGCTAGCTATTTCTCGGCCATTCATGATGCGACGCGCGACATCGTGCGCCAGCATGGCTGTGTGCTGTTCTGCGAACCGGGCCGCGCGCTCGTTGCTGAATCGGGCGGCGTGGTGGTGCGGGTTGAGGCGCGCAAGGGCGATTACCTGTATTTGAACGACGGCACTTATGGCTCGCTGTTCGATGCGGGGACGCCGAAATTCATCTTCCCGGGCCGTTTGCTTGGCCGTGCGGGGTCGGATGAGCTCAAGGGCTTCAGTTTCTATGGGCCGACCTGCGACACGCTCGATTTCATGAAAGGCCCGTTCTTCCTGCCGGCGGACGTGAAAGAGGGCGATTACCTCGAAATCGGCCAGCTCGGCGCTTACGGGCGGACGATGGCAACGCGCTTCAACGGCTTCTCGATCGCCCAGCAAGCGGTGATCGTGAAGGATGAGCCGCTGATGAGCCTCTACGCCCCCGTGGAGCGGGAACGCGTGGTCGCCATGGTGGCGAGTGCACGGGCTTAATCCCTAGCCTAAAAGAGGGCCGGTGATGGGTGTTTTTCAATTGTACCGATCTGGGCTTTTTCGGCGTTATGCTTTTTGTAACGGGCTGATTGGCGGGCTTATCGGCCCCATCGTGCCTTTGGCGATGCACTTGTCGACCACTGCGAAGGAACCCATGACATTGGGGCTTTTTTACCTGTGCTTTGCCATACCCTCCGCGATAGCCATATTGCTGACTTATCCTTTCTTTTTTGGCTGGTTGCTAAAAAAATTGGTAGGGAAGAATGTTTGTATGTGGCGTGTTCTTTTGAGGGGCATGGGAACGGCTATTGTCGCGGCTTGGCTGGCTTATCCGCTTCTCATCCTATTAGCGAGTTTGCTGGGTTCTATGGATCCTGTGACTGGTCATGCAGGTATGATTACCAATCCTTTTGCTTTGAGAATCATTACTATGCTGATGGCCGTTTTCACTGCGCCACTGGCT
>JBGAJE010000183.1:0-2562 GCA_044225085.1 Rickettsiales bacterium
ATCATCTAGTTAGAGACTCCTCACGTCGTCACCTACCAAATGTGTGGGGAATCCTAGTAATGGATTGCTGGATTTAATTTGGCCGCGTGCCATTATGGTGGGCGTCGTCTGTGGACGATGTTGTAACGATGCAGTCTTCTACACCTCAATTTCTCCCGGTGTCGCGTGCGGACATGGACACACGTGGCTGGGATGAACTCGATGTGCTCCTCATCACCGGGGATGCATACATCGACCACCCGAGCTTTGGCGCGGCGGTCATCGGCCGCGTGCTCGAGGCGGACGGTTTTCGCGTGGGCATCATCGCGCAACCCGACTGGCGCAATGTCGAGGCGTTGAAAATTTTGGGCCGTCCGCGGCTCTTCTGCGGGGTCACTTCGGGCAACCTGGATTCGATGGTGTCGAATTACACCGCTGCTCGCCACAAGCGCCGTGAGGATGCGTATGCTGAAGGGGGCGTGATGGGGAAACGGCCCAATCATGCGGCGGTTGTTTATTCGCAGCTTTGCCGGCGCGCGTTTCCGGGTTTGCCGATCGTGCTCGGCGGGGTTGAAGCGAGCCTGCGGCGCGTGGCGCATTACGATTATTGGTCCGACGGTTTCAAACCCTCCATCCTGCTGGATGCGAAGGCGGATTTGCTGGTCTTCGGCATGGGCGAGAATGCGGCCCGGGAAATCGCGCAGCGGCTCAAAGACGGACGCGATCTCGCCGGTATTCGTGGCACGGCGCGATTGCTGGGCGCGAAAGCTGCAGCGGCGCTCGATTATAGCAAGCTGCTCGAAATCCCCAGTTACGATGCGTTGCTGAAGGACAAGAATCTTATCACGCCGATCACGAAGATCGTGGAGCGTGAGCAAAGCCCGTTCAATGGCCGCGTGCTGGTGCAACGGCATGGCGACCGGGCCGTGGTCATCGAATCGCCGTCGTTTCCGCTGAAGAGCGAGGAGATGGATGCGCTTTATGACCTGCCGTTTGTGCGGCGTCCGCATCCGGTGTACAAGAAAGTGATTCCGGCGTTCACGATGATCAAGGACTCGGTCACGGTGGTGCGCGGTTGCCCGGCGGGCTGCACGTTTTGCGGCATCGGCGTGCATCAGGGAAAATTTCTCACCAGCCGCAGCGAGAAGTCGGTGATGAAAGAGATCAAGCAGATGACGGACGAGCCGGATTTTCGCGGCACCATCTCGGACCTCGGCGGACCGACCGCGAATTTGTACGGTTGCGAGAATGATGTGGAGGACGCGTGCAAGGTCTGTCGGCGGCCAAGCTGCCTGCACCCGACCATTTGCAGCAAATTTCATGTGGAGAGCGACCCGGCCATCCAACTCATGCGCGCGGCGCGCCAGGCGGAGGGCGTGAAGCATGTGCATATCCAGTCCGGCATCCGCATGGACGTGGCCTTTCGCACGCCGGATTATCTCAAGGAACTCATCCATCATCATGTCTCGGGGCATCTGAAGGTGGCTCCGGAACATCTGGATGCCAGCGTGCTCAAGCGCATGCGCAAGCCGGCGGGTCTGTTTGAACAGTTTCAGACGATGTTCCGCGAGGAGAGTGCGGCGGTGGGCAAGGAGCAATATCTGACGCCGTATTTCATCTCGAGTTTTCCGGGTTGCGGCGAAAAGGAGATGGGCGTGGTGGAGAAATTTTTGAAGAAGGAGAACTGGAATCTGCAACAGGTGCAGGATTTCATCCCGCTGCCGTTGATGCCTGCGACGGCGATGTACGTCACGGGGCTGGATTACGACACGGGGACGCCGATCACCGTGGCACGCGGGGCAGGGGATCGTTATCGGCAGCGGCAGGCACTGGCGCCCAACCAGCGGATGCCACAATCACGCGGTCCCGCCCGTAGGCCGGGCTGGCAGAAACAGCAGCCGCTGGCGGTCATGGAAGTCGAAGGCGAAGAAGACGCACCGAACTGGTAAGAAGCCGAAACCGGCCGGACGTTCTTACGAGGGAGGGTGCGCGCCAAAGGTCTGCGCAATCCACACGCAGCCGACAATGACTGCGGCCACGCCGCAGGTCATCATCAGGCGGCGATAAAGTTTTAGTCCGCCACCGGCCGCCCGACGTGCGGCCAACCCCATCGCCCAAGAGAAACCCGCCATGGAAATCACGGTGCCGAGCATGAACGCGCCGAGATAGCAGAGCGCCTGCGTCTGGTTGGGAAATGCGAGCATCGGGAGAATGCCGAGCAGATGGGAACTTCCGGCGAGCCCGTGCAACGTACCGATGCCGAAAGCGGCGTGCGTGTGCCGATGGCCGGATTCATCGTGATGCGTCTTGGGTGAATGCACATGAACGTGCACGTGGCGTTCGCCACCATGCTCGTGTTCGTGGGTGTGGACGGTATTTTGCAGCGCCTTGCGCACGCCCCATAAACCGATGCCGATGAGCATCACGCCCACCAGCCGTTCGCCCCAGGATGAGAGCAGGTCGATGGGGAGAATCTCGCGCAGCATCAAGGAAAGGATGCCGATAAGGCCGACGCCCGCGGAATGGCCGATGCCCCAGCGCAGACCGGGAATCCAAGAGCGGTGCGGTTGACGCACGGCCAAC
>JBGAJE010000184.1:0-2558 GCA_044225085.1 Rickettsiales bacterium
GTTCCAAACTTTCTTCTTTGAAAGTCGGTTTAAATTCCTTCGCCGTACCGAGATAAACGAGCTTGCGATCGTGAATAATCCCGATCCGGTCACAAATCTCATCGATGTCCGATAAAATATGCGAGCTGAAGAAGAGTGTCTTCCCCTCATCCTTCGCACGCAGCATCACATCTTTCAGTTTAATCCGTGCGCGCGGGTCGAGGCCGCTCATCGGCTCATCCAAAATCATGAACGGTTGGTCCACCATGAATGCCCCAATCAGTCCAAGCTTCTGCCCCATGCCCTTAGAATAGCCGCCTACTTTGCGCGTGAGCACTGTTGGGTCGAGATCGAGATCCACCGCCAATTGTTGCGCCTTCGCTAAATCAAGTTTTTTGCCGTAGTAGGATAGTGATAAGGAAAGATACTCTGACCCTTTCAAATAGCGCGACGGCGAAAATTTCTCCGGCAAATAAGAAAGCCGCGTGCGGGCTTTCACATGGTCGCACGGCTCACCAAAAATCTGTGCCTCACCACCATCTGCCTTCGCTAGATCAAGCAGAATTTTAATCAGCGTCGTTTTGCCAACGCCATTTAAGCCAATAAGCCCAAAAATCTCCCCAGGCTTCAGCGAGGGCTTCATCCTCATTGATCAATTCCTGTTTATAGAGCTCAAAAAGATGCTGGTCGAAGGTTTGCATGCCTTCGCTGCCGCCTTTTTCAATCATCTCGCGGATTTGGGGGATTTTGCCGTCTTCAATCAGCTGGCGGATGAAGCCGCGATTGAGCAACACTTCGCGGGCGAGCACTCGGGTGCCTTGAGATGTCTGGATAAGGCGCTGAGAGAGGATCGCTTTAAGATTGAGTGAAAGGTTGAGCAGCACTTGCGAATGACGCTCTTTGGGGAAGAAGCCGAGAACACGCTCGATCGCTTGGCTGGAGTTGTTGGCGTGAATAGTGGCGACGCATAGGTGACTGGTTTCGGCGAAGTACATCGCTTGTTCCATCACTTCACGGTCGCGGATCTCGCCGACGACGATAAGATCTGGGCGTTGGCGCAGGGCGTTTTTGAGGGCAATGGCGTAGGAATAGGTATCGAGCCCCACATCGCGCTGGGTGACGATGCAATTGCCATGCTCGTGAATGAATTCGATGGGGTCTTCGACTGTGACGATATGGCCGCTACCATGTTGGTTGCGATGGCCGACCATGGCGGCGAGGGTGGTTGATTTTCCCGAGCCGGTGGGGCCAACGATAAGGATGAGGCCGCGTTTGTTTTCAATCAACTCACCATAAAGTGGCGGAATCGTCAGGCTTTCAAGTGTTGGGATGGCGATTTCGATGCGGCGGATGACGATTCCGCTATGGCCTTGCTGGCGGAAAACGTTGATGCGAAAGCGCGCATGTTCTTTCCAATTTAGCGCGGTATTAAGCTCGAGGGTGGCATCGAATTCATCGATCTGATCGGGAGTAAGAATTTGGCTTAGGTAGCGCGCAATATCCTCATCCGTCAGATTCGTATCGCTGAGGGGATAGATTTCGTCGCCAACGCGCGCGTAGGGTGGGCTTGCATAGGTGATATAGAGGTCGGAAGCTTTACGGACGATAAGCTGCTCGAGAAAAGTACTGATATGTTCCGTGGTCATGAAAATTCCTAGAAGGAGTTGGCAGTGGTGCCACGGCGGGCGCCACCCGTATTATTATCCGATTTATTGCCGTTACCGCCGCCGCCGACATTGCCGGTTTCGTCGTTGCTGCCACCAACGCTGCTGACGAGTGCTTCTTCGAGGGTTTTGGCGGAAATATCGCCGAATTCGTAGAGGCGGTTGATGCTGTCGCGCATGAGGGTCATCCCCATTTTGCTGCCCATTTGTATCATGGAGTTGATTTGTGGGATTTTCGCTTCGCGGATGAGGTTGCGGATGGCGGGGGTGCCAAGCATGATCTCATGGGCAGCAACCCGACCATTACCTTCACGTTTTTTAAGTAGGGTTTGCGCGATCACGGCCTCGAGTGACACGGAAAGCATGGCGCGCACCATTTCTTTGTCTTCGGCGGGGAATACGTCGATAATACGGTCGACGGTTTTAGCCGCAGAGCTGGTGTGTAATGTGCCCATCACTAAGTGGCCGGTTTCAGCCGCCGTCATGGCAAGTTGGATGGTTTCAAGGTCGCGCATCTCGCCGACGAGGATCACGTCCGGGTCTTCCCGCAATACGGATTTTAGGGCGCGGGCGAAAGAACGGGTCGAGGCGCCGACTTCACGTTGGTTGATGAGGCCGCGCTTAGATTGGTGCACGAATTCCACCGGGTCTTCGATGGTGATGATGTGCTTGTTCATATTCTGGTTGATGTAATCGACCATGGCAGCGAGCGTTGTCGATTTCCCCGAGCCGGTAGGGCCGGTGACGAGGATAAGGCCTTTATGCAAATGGCAGAGGCGTTTGAATACTTCCGGTGCGCCGAGGGCCTCGAGTGAAAGGATTTTGGTGGGGATAGTACGGAAAACAGCGGCGGGGCCGTAGATGGTATTGAACGCGTTGACGCGGAAGCGCATTTCGTCGTTGAAGGAGATCGAA
>JBGAJE010000185.1:0-2546 GCA_044225085.1 Rickettsiales bacterium
GTGCATGAAGCTTTATGCCGATCTCATTCGCTACAACATGGTGGATGCGATTGTGGCGACGGGCGCGACGATTGTGGATATGGATTTCTTCGAGGCGCTTGGGTTCAAGCATTACCACGGCTCGGCGAGCGGGCAGGACGATAAATTCCTGCGCGATCTCTATATCGACCGGATTTACGATACGTATATCGATGAAGAAGAATTGCAGGCGTGCGACCATACAATCCTCGAGATTGCCAATAGCCTGGAGCCGCGTGCTTACTCATCGCGCGAGTTCATCCGTGAGATGGGCAAGTGGCTGGCGGCGGGGAATGCGAAGAAGAAGGATTCGCTGGTGCAGCTGGCGTATGAACATAATGTACCGATTTTCTGCCCGGCGTTTGTGGATTCCTCGGCCGGGTTTGGGCTGGTGAAGCATCAGGTGGATAACCCGAAGAAGCACATGGTGCTCGACGCGATTGCGGATTTCCGCGAGCTGACGGACATCAAAATCAAGGCGGGCGATACGGGCCTGCTGATGATCGGCGGCGGCGTGCCCAAGAATTTCACGCAGGACACGGTGGTGTGCGCGGAGATTCTGGGTCACGACGATGTGGCAATGCATAAATACGCGATCCAGATCACGATTGCGGATGTGCGCGATGGGGCTTGCTCGAGCTCGACGCTGAAAGAAGCGTGCTCGTGGGGCAAAGTGGATACGGCGCTGGAGCAGATGGTGTTCGCCGAAGCCGGCTCCGTGCTGCCGCTGATGGTGAGCGATGCCTATCACCGCGGCCATTGGAAAAACCGCAAGAAGCGCGAGTTTGCTAAGCTGTTTGCTTAAGCGTTAGCGGTTTCTTGTGCCTTCGACGACGCCCCAACGGGCGCGCAGTTCGGTGGTTTCCTCAATTTCTTCTAAACAGGCAGTAAGCCGCGCTTTTTCTTTTTCCTGATCGGGAATAGCCTCTCCCTGATGGGCGCGGTATTCAAGAATGAGCCCCGCTTTGGCTTGTGGAGTGCCATTCATCAATGTCCGGTAGATTGCCTGTTCGGAAAGATCGGGCTTATCGTATGCGGCTTGCTGCGCTTTCCAACGGGCTGCTTTCTCAAGGGCCGCGCTGACTACCCGGGCTGATTGGTCGGTTATTTGCTTATGCATGCGTTACCTCAGCCTTATAAGCTTAGCGCTTTGTGCCTGTGCAATCAACGCTTTGCTGCAGCGCACGACAAGGCGCGAAAATCGCTGGTCAATGGCGTTTGCGCTGCTATGGTGACGGCCGTTTTTCCGCCTTTTATCGACGAGTTGACATGGCTGGGGCAGAGGTCAAAGAATTTACCGTTTTCGGCTTGAAAATGTGGCAGCAGGTGGTGGTGTGCCTAGTGCTTGGCATCATCACGGGTTTTGCGTTGCAGGGCCAGGCGGCGATGTTCAAAGTTCTTGGAACGATTTTTATCGACCTGATCAAGATGGTCGTGGTGCCGCTGATTTTCCTCGCGCTCGTATCGGGGATTACGAGCATGGCCGGCAGCGCCAACTTCAAGCGCGTGGGGCTGAAGGGCGTTGTTGCTTACCTCGTGACGGCGTTATTTGCGGTGGTGATTGGGTTGGTGGCGGGCACACTGTTTCAGCCGGGGACTGGGTTGCATGTAAATATCAACGAATTCGCGGGTACCGGCGGACCGACGGATGTGCCGCCGATGAATGTGCAAGACTTCCTGCTCGGGATGATTTCGACCAATATTTTTAAGTCCTTCGCCGAGGCGAATTTGCTGCAAGTGATCGTGTTTGCGGTGTTATTCGGGATGACGGTCAATAGCATGGGTGCCAAAGCTGGGCGCACGCGTGAAGTGATGCATGATTTCGCGCAGGTGATTTTCAAGATGATTGAATATATCGTCCGCCTCGCGCCGCTAGCGGTGTTTGGCTACATGGCGTGGACGGTGGGCACGCAAGGCGTCGAAATTCTCAAAGTGCTGGCGATGTTGGTGGCGGCGGTGCTGACGGCCTGCGCGGTGCAGTATGCGCTATATGGGGTGATGATTGCGCTGGCGGGGCTGAATCCATTTATTTTCTATCGCAAGCTGGTGACGACGCAGGTAATGGCGTTTTCGACCTCGAGCTCGAAGGCGACGCTGACGACGGCGATGCGCGAAGTGGAAACGAAGCTTGGTGTTTCTGAGCAAATCAGCCAATTCATGCTGCCGCTGGGCGCCGCGGTGAATATGAGCGGGACGGCGATTTACCTCGGCATTTGCGCGCTGTTTTTTGCGCAGTTTTTTGGCATTGAGTTGCACGCGACGGATTATGCGATGTTGCTGGTGACGTGCACGCTCGGCTCCATCGGCGCGGCGGGGATTCCGTCGGGCTCCATTATTTTCATGGGCATGGTGCTGCATTCTGTCGGCTTGCCGATTGAAGGCATCGGCCTTATTCTCGGTGTCGACCGCATTCTTGATATGGTGCGCACGATGATCAACATTACGGGCGATTGCGCGATCACGTTGATGGTCGATGCGAGCGAAAAAACGCTGAATAAGAACGTCTATAACGGTTAGGATTTTCCATG
>JBGAJE010000186.1:0-2543 GCA_044225085.1 Rickettsiales bacterium
CACCAACCCTTTGTGGCATAGACACACGCCTGCCCGCCTTATACGGCAGCACCGTACGTGTTCCTCGATAGCTCAGCGGTAGAGCACTCGACTGTTAATCGAGCGGTCGCTGGTTCGAATCCAGCTCGGGGAGCCATTTCTTGGTACGGGGCATTAGCTCAGCTGGTAGAGCGCTTGCATGGCATGCAAGAGGTCAGCGGTTCGACTCCGCTATGCTCCACCAATTTCCTTGTTCGAACATTATTTTCTCCTATATTCAGGAAATTAGATGGTTCGATTTATGCGCAAGGAAAATTTATGCTCAAAAAAATAGTTTTACTGCTGTTGCCACTCTTTGTTTCTTTCGCGGTTCACGCAGAAGATTTGAGTAAAATGAGCCCTGCGACGCCAGGCGATAATGACCGTTTTATCCACGAGTACATGTCATCAAAAGATACTGGCTACATTAGCCGCATGCTTGAGACATACGACAAAGCGGATGATGGTATGTTAAAAGACGCACGCCGTTTTGCCTATCTTAGCAGCCAGTTTAAAAATCCAAACAATCCACGTCACGAACTGCAAAAGACCGTTTCTACAGCAGCGGTTACGAAATACGAATGCAGCTCTCATTCTCCCAACTGCAATCAGTTTATGATGATTGCTAGCGGCATGTGGGCGTTGGATTCATTGTCTAAGCAAGATGCACAAATAAAAGATACGGTGGTTGGCTTTTTGAATAGCCATCAACGGATGAAGAAAATTTACGACGAAGAAGGCGCATTATTTTCTAATTACTGGGCACTCACTGCCGTTTATATTGCGCAGCCAGATAAGGTAGATAGCGTTCTCACCTCTTACGAAAAATTGGGGCCGCTTGATATGGACGCGGTGAAAAAGAATCTAGATATGAAGAAAGTCAGTCCCTAAGAAACATTTTACCGAGTCTTTGCATTTCCTCATACAATTGACGAAGTTTTTGGTTCGATGTTTTTCTCCTATCCTCCACCAACCCCAAGGCACTGATATGAAAAAACTTCTCAGCATTCTTTTCTGCCTATTGTTCGCGAGTGGGGCTTGGGCGGGGGATGATTGTGCGATGGATATGGGGAGCGATACGGTTTCGCCGTTGCAATCCAAATATGGCGCGTTTGAGACGTTGAAGAAACCGACGCTGGATCTCAAAAATCGGGCGCTGCACCATGCGATCAAGCTGCCTTCGGGAGTTGTGGTGGCCTATACGGTTGGGGGCTGCGCGCATTATTCATACCGTTATACATTCAGCCACCTCGCAGACATGCCGGCGGGCAAAGGCAAGGCGCTGTTTGATTATGTGCGTGCGCAAGCCAAGCTTCTGCCGGTGGATGCACAGGAACACACGAACCTCAACGAGAGCATCGCAAAGCTTGAGAAGGCAGCGCCGAAGCCAGAGCATTGGTCGCACGGGAATGATTTAGAGATATCCGGCGATGAAACGAACGAGCTCGAGCTTACGAAAGACGGCTTCGCCCTTTCTTACGATTTTCCACTTTAGCATATCACGCGTGGTGCGCTTGTCAGCGCGCATTTAGCTGCCTATAAGCAAGGCATGGCGCGGGCAGCGGAGATTCTTAAGCGAGTTTATGGGTACGATAGTTTTCGTGGGCAGCAGGCGGCGATTATTGATCATATCATCGGCGGTGGGCACGCGTTTGTGCTGATGCCGACAGGCGGCGGGAAGTCGCTTTGCTATCAGATTCCGGCGTTGGTGCGGCCGGGAGTGGGCATCATTATTTCGCCATTGATTGCGTTGATGCATGACCAAGTCGAGGCGCTGCGCCAGCTGGGGATTCGGGCGGCGGCGATCAACTCCAACATGGATGGGCAGGCGGTGGCGGAAACGAAGCAGGCTATCCGCGCGGGTGAGATCGATATGGTCTACGTCGCCCCGGAGCGGCTGCTGATGCCGGATTTTATGGAGCTGCTGGAGCAATCGCCCATCGCGCTGTTTGCGATTGATGAGGCGCATTGCGTGTCGCAGTGGGGGCATGATTTTCGGCCGCATTATATTCAGCTGGCGGAGCTCGCGGAGCGGTTCCCGCATGTACCACGGATAGCGCTGACGGCAACGGCGGATACGCCGACGCGGAAAGATATCGTCGAGCGGCTGCAGCTTGTTGATGGGCGAAGCTTTATCGCGGGGTTTGACCGACCGAATATCCATTACACCATCGCGCCGAAAGAGAATTCACGACAGCAGATTTTGCAGTTCATCCAGCAGCGCCATGCGGGCGAGAGCGGGATTGTCTACTGCCTGTCGCGGCAGAAGGTGGAAGATATGGCGGCGTGGCTGAGCGAACAGGGGTTGCGCGCCCTGCCCTACCATGCGGGACTCGATGCCGGAACGCGATCACGCAATCAGGAGATTTTTTTGAAAGAGGACGCGGTTGTCATGGTAGCAACGATTGCGTTTGGGATGGGGATTAACAAGCCGGATGTGCGGTTTGTCGCGCATATGTCGATCCCGAAGAATATCGAGGCGTATTATCAGGAAACGGGCCGTGCGGGGCGCGATGGGCTGCCGG
>JBGAJE010000015.1:0-20684 GCA_044225085.1 Rickettsiales bacterium
AATTTCATCCGTGCGCGCTTATCTTGCTATCGATGTGACTAGTCGAACTTCTGGATCCAGTTGGTAATCACCGGGCGCACGAGCTCGCGGTATTTGCGGCCGTTGAAGATACCGTAATGGCCGACGCCTGCTTGCAGGAGATATTTCTTTTTTGTCTCTGGTAGGATCTTCGTGATGTCGAGCGCGGCTTTGGTTTGGCCGACGCCGGAAATATCATCTAGCTCACCCTCGATCGCGAGGATCGCTGTTTTGGTAATGGCCTTGGGGTCGACGCGCTGGTCGTAGTGATAGAACTCGCCTTCCGGCAGGGAGTGTTTGTGGAACACTTCCTCGATCGTTTGCAGGTAGAACTCAGCGGGAAGATCAGCCACGGCGAGATATTCGTTGTAGAAATCACGGTGCGATTGGGCGGCGTCGCCGTCGCCTTGCACGAGATGTTGAAAGAGTTTTACATGCTCGCCCGCATGGCGTTCGAAGTTCATGCTCATGAAGCCGGCAAGCTGTAAGAAGCCGGGGTAAACGCGGCGCATAAAGCCGGGATAGTTCAGCGGCACGCGGGTGATGACGTTGCTTTCGAACCAATCGAGCGAATGTTCTTTGCTGAAAAGATTTACTTTGGTTGGCGCTTTGCGCGTGTCGACCGGGCCGCCCATGAGTGTCATCGTGCGGGGGGCGCAGGGATCTTTGAGGTCGTTCATTAGCGCGACGGCGGCGAGTAGCGGTACCGAGGGTTGGCAAACTGCCATCGTATGCGCGCCGGGGCCGAGGAAATGCAGGAACTCGATGATGTAATCGATATAAGTGTTGAGGTCGAAATCGCCTTTGTAGAGCGGCACATCGCGGCCATTTTGCCAATCGGTGATATAAACATCGTGGTGCGGAAGCAGCGCTTCGACGGTGCCGCGCAGCAGGGTTGCGTAGTGGCCCGACATGGGGGCAACGATGAGCAGTTTCTCGTCTTTATGTTTCCCGGAGCGCTTAAACTGGCGCAGGCTGCAGAAGGGCTTGGTGACGACGACTTCGTCCCACACATCGATATGTTTGCCGCCAATATTGGTGTATTTGATGCCGAATTCGGGTTTGCCGTAGGATTGGGTGACGCGTTCGACCAATTCCCCCGCCGCGGCCATTTGGCGGCCAACGCCAGTATAGGACAGGGGGTTCAATGGGTTGGAGAATAGGTGTTTGGCTGCATGTGCCATCATACGGGTCGGGGCCATACTGGCTGACGACATTTCTTTTAGGCTGTAAAGTCCTGCATTTTCAAAGATTGATGGCATGGGTTCAGCTTTTCCTTCTGATTTCTTGGCGCGTTTTTTTGTCTTTTTAGTCATTGCGTATCCTTAAAGTTATCAGAGAAGACTAAACAATCCGTTAAGAAGCCATACGATGCAGTGCAACATAGCATAAAAACTAGGTTTTTCCTAGATGTAAGGGTGCAACAGTACGGCGCTGCCGCCCACCATCGGCGGCTGGCGATATCACTAGCCGCGCTTTTTCTTTACCATTGGAGTGGGGGCCTGAACGGGCCCGTCACCCGTTGGCAATTCCATCAGCAGCCGCTCGGCTTTTTTGATTTGGTCGCGTAGATGCGCGGCTTGTTCGAATTCCAGATCTTCGGCGGCTTGGAGCATTTGCTTTTTGAGGCTGGCGATATGTTTATCGAGTGAGCCATCGGTAGATTCGTTGAAGGCCAGCGCTTCCTCAGCCAGTTGTTGCTCGATTTCACCCGCTTCGTTGCGCACTTCGGAGAGTTTGGCGGTGGTGCTGGTCGGGGTGACGTTGTGCTTTTTGTTATGCGCGATTTGGATAGTGCGGCGGCGTTCGGTTTCCTCTAGCGCACCTTTGAGCGAATCGGTCATTTTATCGGCGTAGAGGATCACGCGGCTATCGACGTTGCGCGCGGCACGACCGATGGTTTGGATGAGCGCGGTTTTACTGCGCAGGAAGCCTTCCTTGTCGGCGTCGAGAATCGCCATTAGCCCGCATTCGGGAATATCGAGCCCCTCGCGCAGGAGGTTGACGCCGATCAGCACGTCATACGTGCCGAGGCGTAAATCGCGGATGATTTGGATACGCTCGAGCGTGTCGATATCTGAATGCAGGTAGCGGACTTTGATGCCCGCTTCGTCCATATATTCGGCGAGTTCTTCCGCCATTTTTTTGGTGAGGGTGGTGACGAGCACGCGCTGGCCTTTTTTAACGGTGGCTTTCGCTTCGCCGATGAGATCATCGACCTGGTGCGTCACTGGGCGGACAATGCATTCGGGGTCAACCAGGCCGGTGGGGCGGATGACTTGCTCGGCATAAAGCCCGTTGGTCCAGGTGAGCTCCATCTCGGCGGGGGTGGCGGAGACGCAGATGGTTTGGGGGCGCATGGCGTCCCATTCTTCGAATTTGAGGGGGCGGTTATCCATGCATGCAGGTAGGCGGAAGCCATGGTCGGACAGCACGATTTTGCGCGCGCGGTCGCCGTTATACATGCCGCGGATTTGGGGGAGCATGACGTGGCTCTCATCGACAAACAGGATGGCATCCTGGGGCAGGTATTGGAAAAGCGTGGGCGGGGGCTCGCCTTTGGCGGTGCCGGCGAGGTAGCGGGAATAGTTCTCGATGCCGCGGCACATGCCGGTTTCGACCAGCATTTCGATGTCAAACGCCGTACGTTGGCCGAGGCGTTGGGCTTCGAGCAGTTTGCCCTGGGATTCGAACCAGGCGACGCGCTCTTTAAGGTCGATTTTCATTTGCTTGATGGCTTGTTCGACCGTGGGCTTGGGTGTCACGTAATGGCTGTTGGCGAAAACGACGACTTCCTTCATATCCTGCCCGCGCTCGCCGGTGAGCGGGTCGAATTCATAGATGGCTTCCAGCTCATCGCCGAAGAAGGTGAGGCGCCAGGCGCGGTCTTCCAAGTGGGCGGGGAAAATATCGACGTTATCGCCCCGGACCCGGAATGTACCGCGCACGAAGGCGATATCATTGCGCTTGTAGAGTAGTCCGGTGAAATCCTTGAGTAGTTGCTGCTGCTGGTATTCCTGCCCGACACGCAAGGTCGTCGTCATGGCCGAATAGGTTTCGGGCGAACCGATCCCGTAGATGCAGCTCACCGATGCCACCACAATCACATCTCGCCGCTCGAGTAGGGAACGGGTGGCGGCGTGGCGCATGCGGTCGATTTGTTCGTTGATGGAGGAGTCTTTCTCGATGAACGTATCGGTTTTGGCGATGTAGGCCTCGGGCTGGTAGTAATCATAGTAGGAGACGAAGTACTCGACCGCGTTGTTTGGGAAGAAATGTTTCATCTCGGAATAAAGCTGAGCGGCGAGGGTTTTGTTATGCGCGAGCACGAGGGCGGGGCGTTGGGTTTCCTGAATCACCTGCGCCATGGTGTAGGTTTTGCCGGAGCCGGTAACGCCCAAAAGCACTTGGTTTTTTTGGCGCGCGCTGAGACCCTTCACCAATTGCGCGATGGCCTTGGGTTGATCGCCGCTGGGGACGTAGTCGGAGACTAGCTGGAAAGGTTGTGATGGCATGGGGGGAATATAGGGCAGCGCTGGGCAAATGCCAGCTTTGGCCGCTTAGTGGTAGAAGGTATGGATCGTATTGATGATCGCCGGGCCCAAAATAATTAGCATGAAGGCGGGCATGAGCAGAAGAATCAGCGGGATCGTCATCAGCACTGGGATGCGGGCGGCACGGGCTTCGGCATCCGCCATGCGTTGAAGGCGGAAGTCATCGGCCAATACGCGCAGTGTATCGGTTAGGCTGGTGCCGAAGCGCTCGCTTTGCACGAGAGAGCTGATGAGGGAGCGGAAGGCGGGCATATCGGTGCGTTCGGCCAGGTTATTGAGGGCGCGGATACGGTCATTGAGCAAGGAGAGCTCGAGGCGGGTGCGATTGAGCTCGCCGGCCATTTCGGGGTAGGCGCGGCCGATTTCACCGCAAATGCGGTTCAAGGCGGCATCAAGCGCGAGGCCCGCCTCGACGCAGATGAGCAGCAGGTCGAGTGTATCGGGGAAAGCGCGCAGGAGGGCTTTTTTACGATGGTCGGTCGTGTTTTTCAGGTACAGCGATGGGCCAAAAATGGCGAGGACGACGAAAATGCCGGCGAGCATCCAGACCATGTATCTGTCTTCCGCATCGTAGCTGACGAGCCAGATCAGCGCGATGCTGCAAACGATGGTGGCGACGATACGTTCAAAAAACAGGTAGTAAATCGGGCCATCGGGCGAAGCGATGCCGGCGCGGGCGAAGCGTTTTTCGAGTTTACGTACGGTTTCCATCTGCAGGCCGAGGGAGCGCAGTAACCCAAGAATCGCCTGGCCGGTGGGCGATGGATCGCGCGCGATTTGGCCAGAATTATCATCAAGATCGATTTCGCCGACGGTCCCATCGGGCGCAATGCGCGCGCGCAGCGATTCACGGCGGCGCTTATCGTTCATCACCGCATCCACCAGCAAGTAGCTGCAGAAGGTGATGACAGCGATTAATACTGTGAGGAGGATATGCATTAGATATCCACGTTGATCATTTGTTTCACCACAATGAAGCAAATGGCGAGCAGGAAGAGCACGCCACCGAACATCATTTGGCCCATGGTGTCAGTGAAGAATGGATCCAGATAGGTGGGTTGGAAGAAATAGAGAATTGCGAAGACAACAACTGGTAATGCACCTAACACCCAACCGGTGGCCGTGCCTTCGGCGGTGAGGGCTCTGATTTTATGGCGCAGCTGGCGACGCTTACGGATGATGGTCGAGAGGTTGCCAATGATCTCGGCCAAGTTACCGCCAGTTTCCTGCTGCACACCGAGGACGACGACGAAGAAGCGTACATCGGGCTCATCAATCCGGATCGCAAGGCGGACGAGGGCTTGTTGCAAGGTGCGGCCGAGAGCGATTTCTTCTACCACTTGCTGGAACTGGCCACGGATAGGGTCCTCTGCATTTTCGGACAAAATTTGCAACGCAACGCCGAGTGGGAAGCCGGAACGTACGGAGCGGACAATAATATCGAGCGCATCAGGGAACTGATCGATGAACTTGATGTTGCGCTTACGCAGGATGCGGCGGCAATGGCGCAACGTCATGAGATATGCGAGCGGGGGAACAAGCAAGACGGCGAGGACCGTGACATGCAGCTCGAATAGGATGAGTAGGATAATGAGCGCATAGACGCCCATGCGTATTAGCACTTGTGGCAGGCGATCCTGGTAGCCGGCTTGGATGGCGGCTTCGTAAAGTGGCTGGAAGATCGACATGCCAAAAATGGCGCGCAGGGCGGGTGATTCTTCGAGCAGGCTGTTGCGCATGACATTTTGTTTTTCAAGCGCGTTCGCCTTGTTTTCTTCGTAAAGCCGGTCGAGAGCGTTACGGACATGATCGTCGGTTTCGTCGGGCACGGCTTTGGGCACCAGCATCACGAACATGATGTAGGCGAAAATCCCAACCCCGATAGCGACGAGTAGTGCGGTCATGCGGCCCCCTGCCCCATGTCTAGCGCCGGGTTGCCCAAACATGCAAGCAACTCTTCGGTGATGCCGAAATAATCACTGCGGGTGACGAGATTGGTTTTATGGATGGGATTGAGGGTGAATTCGCCTTGCAGCCTACCATCGGCGCCCATGCCGCGAGCCCGATATTGGAAAAGTGTTTGTGTTTGAATGGTTTGACCATCAAAACCCAGGATTTCCTCAATTTGGACAACGCGGCGGCTACCGTCGCGCATGCGCTGAATTTGCACGATGAGATTCACTGCGCTGGCGATTTGGTAGCGCAGCGAGATCGGCGATACTTGCACGGAGGACATGGCAACGAGATTCTCAATCCGCGTCAAACAGTCGCGTGGGGAGTTGGAGTGGATGGTGGCCATCGAACCATCGTGGCCGGTATTCATCGCGGCGAGCACGTCGATTACTTCATCGCCGCGCATTTCGCCGAGGATAATGCGGTCGGGACGCATGCGCAGCGCGTTGCGCACGAGGGCGCGCTGGGTGACTTCGCCTTTGCCTTCCGTCGACGCTGGGCGGGTTTCTAGCCGTAGCACATGCGGCTGGTGCATTTGAAGCTCGGCAGCGTCCTCAATAGTGATGACGCGCTCGGTGATATCAATATGTCCACTCATCGCATTGAGCAGGGTAGTTTTACCCGAGCCGGTACCGCCTGAAATGATGACGTTGAGGCGCATGGCAGCGCATAGGCTTAGGAATTTGGCCATCGCAGGGCTCATGGAATCGAGCGCGATATAATCCGTCAGCGGCATTTTGTTCTTTTTGAATTTGCGGATGGAGACGAGGCAGCCATCGAGCGCGAGCGGCGGGATGATGGCGTTGAAGCGCGAACCATCCGGCATGCGGGCATCGACCATGGGGTTTGCTTCGTCGATCCGTCGGCCGACGCGGCTGACGATACGCTGTACAACGCCGATGAGGTGTTGCTCGTCGCGGAATTCAACGTCGGTAAGGTGCACTTTGCCGCGACGCTCGATGTAAACACGCTTGGCGGTGTTGATCATGATATCGTTGACATCCGGATCGAGCAGCAGGGGTTGGATGGGGCCAAAGCCGAGCAGCTCATCGATCGCCTGCAGCTTGATGAGGGCAATTTGCGGCATGGTGAGCGGGGTCGGGATGCGGGGAAGGATTTTGACGCATGCCTCTTCCACACGCTGACGTTTTTGTTCGGGCGAGAATTGCTCGAGGGCTTGGAAGTCGAGCAGGTCGAGCAGCTCGTTGATGAGCATTGCGCGCGCTTCGCGGTAATCGGCGGTCTCGAGGTTGCTGTCGCGGTAGCGGGCGACTTCGGTCGAACCCATCATGCTATGGGCAGCGATGGCGATGCCGCCGGACGATGAGCCTTTGACCATGCCGGCAACCGGGATGGCGGCGCCTGCGTCAACCGTGGATGGGAAAAGATTGCTGCCTTCGGTCGGTTTTTTTCCGAACATGCGCTACCCTTTCAGCCGTGCAAATAGGCCGCCGCGGGAGGCATTGCCACCGACTATTCCCTCTTGTGGCTGCAGACCACAGAGGCCGCGTGCGAGGCGTTGGATATCGCCTGATAAATTACTTGGTTCGAGCTCCATGATGGTGCGGGCCGAGGCTTCGGCTTCGACCACTGTGCGGATGTCGTTGGCCAAGGTGTAGCGGATTGGTGCGCCGCAAACGCGTTCGAAATCTTTGCCCTCAATTGCTTCTTTGAATTTCGCGCCGCTGCGGTTGATGACGGGAATGACGCGATCCATCGGGATATTGAGTTCACGGATGACGCGCATCATGCGGGCAGCGTGAGAGACGGATTTGAGCCAGAGCTGGGCAACCAACACGAGATGGGTGGCTTGTTGAATGGCGCTTACCACCCACGGCACCCAGACATGCGGCATATCGAGGATGATGTTGTCGTAGTTCAATTTGAGGGTGGCGACGAGTTCACTGATCGCCTCGGCATTCACCGGTGGGAGATAAGAAAGTTCGGCCGGTGCGGTGATGACGTGAAGCTTGCCATATTGCGCGACCATGCGTTTGATGAGGGTGGTATCGATCCCGCGATCGGGATGATCGAACAAATCACGGATGCCGTATTGGTTTTGCAGATTGAGATTCTTCGCGACCATGCCGAATTGGTAGTCCATATCCACCAGCACAGTGTTGCCGTTGGCGGCTTGGCTGATAGCATAGGCCGCATTGAGCGCAGCCGTGGAAGCGACATCGCCGGAGGCAGCGCTCATGAATACGATGACACGCTTAGCGCTGTCGCCCGCGGTAGAGGGTTTCGGCGCAGCAGCAGCAATGGGTGGCGCGGTGAGCAAGCGAATGAGTTCCCCTGGTTGCGCTGGCATTGGGAGATAATCGAGCACGCCGCGGGCAAGGAGGCCGCGATAAAGTACGATATCGTTCGTATCACCAACAGCAATAACACGGGTGCCGGGCTCGCATTGTTGAGAGAGTATGTCGATTTCTTCCAACACATCCTGTCCGCGTTGGCCGATATCGAGCACAATATGCGAGGGCGATGCGGTGTGATGTTGCGCGAGGTGATGTGCGGCTTCCGCCGGCGAAGCTGTGAGGATCACGGGTTGGACAATATTGGCGGCGGCGACCACACTGCGAGCCCATTCTTCACGGGCGGGGCTTGAGAGAATCATCAGCAGTGAACGCATGGGCGACCCTATCTGTTACCGTTGTTCTGTTACTCTCGCTGCCCGATGGACGCACGTAAAGCAATGGGTTTTATGCCCATTTGCCCATGGAAGAGCGTGCATTACTATACTGATATGGGTTGTAAAAATCCACCACCAATCGAGCGATAGAGCCGGGAAACCTAGCGGCTATCGCCGGTGAGGGATTCGCTCACGGTATAGGTTTTCTTTTGCTCGCCGGCTGGGGGCGGCGCATAAGCACGCTGTACCGCATTTACGGCAGCGACGGCCGATGGATTATCCGACAGGCGGGGGTTCACAAAGTCCTGCTTATTGGAGACTTGCTGCACTATGTTAGCCGCTGTTGCGCAGCCGAAGGCCGGGTAATCGGCATTGTAGTAATCCTGCGGGTCGGTATGGCGAGGGTTGCAGTCATGCGCCAGGATGCGCTCATACACCAAGGTGACCGTATTGTTGCCCGAGGGGACAAGCATGGTCGGCACGTGGCGGCGGTCGAGCAGTTTTTGGGTGGCAGAGCAGTTGAAATCCCCGTTCATGCAATAAAGCTCGGCGCGGGTGGGTTGATCCTTGTCGATCCAGCGAGAAAGCTCGTCACGGTCACTCGGCTGTGCGATGCCGAGATTGACGACTTCGGACGAAATATCGAGCAGCGCGTCCGGCCCGCGGGAACCGTAGACGGATTCGGGCGGACGATCGCAAGCGGCGAGCGCCAGGAAACCCACAACGATGAGAACGGAACGTAACGAAAAATGCGTGTGCATGGGCCTCTCCTAATCCGTCATGAAGCCGGTGGGGCCTTCAAGGCTTGGATCCTTGAGACCGTGGTTGGAGCTGACCGCGCCGAAGAAGATGCTCTCGAGGAAGCTCGCCGGGTGGTAATCGTCCGTCGGCAGTTTGATGTCGGAGTCTTTGACGGGGTCAACCAAGTATGGCGTCACAGCGATGACAAGTTCCGTCTCTTTGCGCTGGTAGGCTACGGAACGGAAGAGTGCACCGAGGATCGGGATATCGCCCGCGCCGGGGATTTGGTTGATGGTGGATGTTGAGCTGTCACGCAGCAACCCTGCAATCATGAAGCTTTCGCCGGGAGCAAGTTCCACCGTGGTAGATGCGCGGCGTGTAACGATGGAGGGTACGACGAAACCATCACTGGTGGTGAAGGAATGCTCGTTGCTCGTATCCGATACTTCAGGCGCGACTTGCACGCGTAGACGGTTTTGGCTCAGTACATATGGGGTGAATTTCATCGCCACACCGAATTTTTTGAATTCGATGGTGGTCACGCCATTTTGCTGCGGCACGGGAATGGGGAATTCACCGCCGGCGAGGAATTCTGCTTCTTCACCAGAGATAGCGGTGAGGCTTGGCTCGGCGAGTACCTTAAAGAGGCCTTTTTCCTCTAGCGCTTCGATGGCGGCACCTACACCGCTAGCACCATGGCTCCAAATACCGGCGGTGCCGTAGGTGGTTGCATTGCTACCGGCGCTGAGGGTTTTATAGGTAAAGGATTGTGCGGTGCTGCTACCCGTGGGGGGAGCAAGGCGACCAATGCCCGTGCCGAGCAGGAAGTCTGGCCCGCTGGTGCCGAAGGCTTGGAGGCTGACGCCGAGGTTTTTAATCGTGTCGCGCTGGACTTCGCCGACTTTAATGCGCAGCATGACTTGCTGGGCGGCGTTGATTTTCATCAGGTTGATGACAGGCGAATCGTTGGTTTTGCCGTCATTGACTTTGCGAGTTTCCGCATCCGCATTGGAGAGTTTGGCGTGCACATATTCTTGGGCGATTTCCATGGCGGTAGCGGCCGAGGTGGCGCTTGAAATATCACCGGTGAGCGCGATGCGGGTATTGACGAGGCTGACGCCGATGCGCTCATTTGGCAGGAATTGCTTGAGGGCGCGGCGCAGGGCAGGAAGATCGTAAGTGACGAATACATCCATGCTGCGGATGATTTTATGATCTGTGTCAAACACACGCAGGGTGGTTTGGCCCACTTCTTTGCCGACAACGGAAATGCGACGTTTGCCATGCACCACTACATCCGCCACATCAGGGTCGGCGATGATGACTTCCCCCATGTCCGTGCGGGTGGTAACAAGCTCGGAGCGGTTGAGCGGGATATAAAAGACAGGGGCGTTTGACGATGAGCTAGCGCTGGTGCTGCTGCGGGCATAGGCTTGATGGCCCATATCCATGCTGCTCAGCACTAGGCCGGCGATTAACAGGCAACGCGCGAGGGATTTAGCAAAGCCGGTCATGGGGAGACTCGTAGGGCTGGGGTGGGAGCATTCGCCGGCGCCGCAATGGGATTCAGCATGAGCAAGGGACTTGAGACGGTCGTAGTCTCTTTGTTGTTGCTGCTACCAACTCCGTGATAAACGGTCACGGTTTCGCCATTGGTGCCGGTTGCGGTTTTATATTGCGAGATATCGCCATTTTGCGTCATGGTCAGCGGATCTACCGTATCGCGATCAGCCAATGAGCGCAGGGCGAGCGTCAGCTCACCTTGTTTTTCAGCGAGGCGCAGGCGCTGCGCATCAGCTAACGACACCATCAGCGAGACGGAGCGTGGGATCACCAGTTTGCCTTCGGCGTCGGTTGCGTCAACGTTCGTGGAGTGTTGATCCACCGCCATCACTTTGGCGTTCGTCAGCACGGTTTCGGTGATCGATTGTTTTTCTTTGCTCATCGTCGGCGCTTCGTTGCCGGGACCTTGTGGGTTGGAAACGAGCGTATCGACTTCATGCGTCATCATCACATCTACGTGATCGCCAGGGAAGATGAAGCCGGCAACGCCTTGCACTTCGGTTGTTTTAATGGTCACGACCCGCATGCCTTTGGGCAGTTCGGCAGCCAGGAAATTCGGATCGTTCGGGTTGGCGAGCTTGGTGGCAATGATCGGCTCTTGTTGTTGGAAGGGCGCGCGGGTCACCATGCCGACGACCGCACCTGCACCCGATGGGGCACCGTTGCTTGAACCTTCTTGCGAGCGGATGAAGCCATCCAGCACCAAATTCTCAGGCCAGGGCTGCGCAATCACCATATCCGGCGTGATGGCCGTACCGATGGGGATTGGTTTTGCTGCAACATAAACTGCCACCGTTTTAACATCCGCCGAACCTTGGCTGGTGGCGGCGGGTTGTTGCTCGTTTGACATCATGCGTAACACTATAACCGCAGCTATTGCGGCAAATGCGATCGCAACAATTAATCCCCCGTAACGCATACTCACACACCTATGGCACGATGCGGGCGCTCTGCGGCCCGCAGAAGAATACAGTGGCAGCGATTTACCCACATGCAATGGGTGGCGTCAAGCGATATCATCGATGGTAGGCTTTTGGCATCGCACTCGAAAATATCTTGCGACGCAGCCGGCGCACGCTATGGTGCGGCTACAAAAATATATGGGTATTTTTCGTGGCCATTCATGAGCGTATTCTTATTCTCGATTTTGGTAGTCAAGTCACGCAACTGATCGCGCGGCGGGTGCGTGAAGCGGGGATTTACTGCGAGATTCGGCCATTTACCACGCCGATGGACACTATCAAAGCGTTTGAACCCAAAGGGATTATCTTTTCCGGCGGCCCGGCTTCGGTACATGAGGGCGCGTCGCCGACTATTTCACCGGATGTATTTACACTGGGCCTTCCCATTCTCGGGATTTGCTATGGCGAGCAGTTGATTTGCGACTTGCTTGGCGGGAAAGTTGTGCCGGGCACGACGCGCGAGTTCGGGCGGGCAGAAGTAGAGGTGACGAGTGATAGTGCGCTCTTCTCAAATATCTGGAAATCGAAAGCGACGTACCAAGTCTGGATGAGCCATGGCGATAAAGTGGAATCGCTGCCACCGGGGTTTAAGGCAATCGCCAAATCCGCTGGCGCGCCGTATGCCGCAATTGCTGATGAGTCGCGCCGCATCTACGGCGTGCAGTTCCACCCCGAAGTGGTGCATACGCCGGATGGGGCAGCGCTGATTTCTAATTTCGTGCGTGGGATTTGCGGTTGCAGTGGCGATTGGAGCATGAAGGCATTTCGCGAAGAAGAGATCGCGCGCATTCGTAAGCAAGTAGGCAAGAAGCGTGTGATCTGCGGTGTGTCGGGCGGGGTGGATTCCTCGGTGGTTGCGAAATTGCTGCATGAGGCGATTGGGGATCAGCTGACTTGCATTTTTGTCGATACGGGCTTGCTGCGGCTCAACGAAGGAAAAGAAGTCAAAACCCGATTTGAAGAACATTATGGCATTCCACTGGTTTATGCCGATGCAGGTGCGTTGTTTCTCGGCCGGCTTGCGGGGGTAAGCGACCCGGAGCAGAAACGCAAAATCGTTGGTGCGGCGTTTATTGAGGTGTTCGAGGCCGAAGCGAAAAAATTTACTGACGCGGAGTTTTTGGCGCAGGGCACGCTTTATCCCGATGTGATTGAATCTGTCTCCTTCCATGGCGGCCCGAGCGTGACGATTAAATCGCACCATAATGTCGGTGGGCTGCCGGCGCGGATGAAGATGAAGCTGGTCGAGCCCGTGCGTGAGTTGTTCAAGGATGAGGTGCGCAAGCTTGGTATGGAGCTCGGTATTCCGCGCGATCTGGTTTATCGGCACCCCTTCCCTGGCCCGGGTTTGGCGATTCGTATCCCTGGTGCGGTGAGTGCGGAAAAAGTCGCACTTTTGCAGCGGGCTGATGCGATTTATATCGAGGAGCTACGCAAGCATGATCTCTACGATAAAATTTGGCAGGCTTTCAGCGTGTTGCTGCCGGTAAATACGGTTGGGGTGATGGGTGATGCGCGCACCTACGAAGCCGTCTGCGGCTTGCGTGCGGTAACCTCAACCGATGGGATGACGGCGGATGTATTCCATTTCCCCTCGGAGATTTTGCATAAAATCGCGAGCCGGATTGTGAATGAGGTGCGCGGCATTAACCGCGTGGTATATGATATTACGAGTAAGCCCCCCGCAACGATTGAGTGGGAATAAGAGGAGTCGATGGCTAAGGAGGCACCGCAGGATACGAACGCACTCTTGCAGCATGCCATTAGCTTGCAGGATAAGGGCGACCTCAAAGCGGCGGTTGACGCCTATCATATCGTCCTCAGCATTGATCCCAATCAGCTCCAGGCGCTGCTTAATCTCGCGTTTATTTATACGCGGCTGGGGCAATTTAACGATGCGGTGATTTTCTATCATAAAGCGCGCTCGATTGAACCACTTTCGCCGCAGGTATTGAGCGATTTCGCGGTCGTGCTCAGCAAGCTGCAGCTTTTTCATGAAGCACTGACTTGTTATAATGAGGCACTCGAGCAGCAGCCGAAATCGGCGGGTATTCACAATAACCGGGCGACGCTGCTGAAGAACCTCGGGCGGTTTGATGAGGCGCTCGGGGGATATAACCAAGCAATTAAATTCCAACCAAATGTGGCGAGCTTTTATTACCAGCGCGGCAATGTGCTGATGGAACTGCACCGATTCGAGGATGCCGTTGTCAGTTATGACAATGCCATTAAGCTCGAACCGGAGGACGCGAAGGCTTACACTAAGCGCGCGATGGCGCTCAACCGACTCGACCGCCATGCTGAAGCGCTTGCGAGTGCGGATATGGCGCTTTCCCTGCAGCCAAACCACGCGGAAACGCTGAACCACCGCGGCCTCGCATTGCGGGGACTTTTTCGTTACGAAGAGGCGCTGGACAGTTTCAATCAAGCGGTGGCGCTTCAGCCCAATGCATTTGAGGCGATCGCGAATCGTGGCAATATTTTAATGGCGGTGGGCCAATTTAGGGCGGCGGTTGCTGATTATAACAAAGCCCTCACGTTACGGCCTGAGGCTGCGGAGGCCTTTAGCAACCGCGCATTGGCGAAAACTGGATTACATGATTTCGACGGTGCGTTCGCAGATTATAAACGCGCGATGGAGCTGCGACCGGATTACGATTATATTCTCTCGACCCAAGGGCTCATCCATTTGCTGCGTGGTAATTTCGAGGAGGGGTGGAAATTATTTGAATGGCGGTGGAAAATTCCGACCACGGCGCGGAATAAACGCCCCGCTTATGCACCGTTATGGCTTGGTGATAAGCCGATTGCCGGCAAAACAATTATCGTGCAGCCCGAGCAAGGCTATGGGGATTTTATTCAGTTTTGCCGCTATGTGCCGATGCTTGAGGCGATGGGCGCGAAGGTGATTCTCGATACTTTCCCGAGCTTAGTGCCGCTCATGAAATCATTGAGTCCTACGGTGCGCATTCTCACCAAAGCGCTCATTCCTTCGCATGATTATTATTGCCCGATTATGAGCTTGCCGTTGGCGTTTAAGACGACACTGGCGACGGTGCCGAATCATGTGCCTTATCTCACGGTGGATGCGGCGAAACGAGAGGAATGGCAGGCGAAGCTCGGACCGAAGACCCTGCCGCGTATTGGACTCGTGTGGTCGGGCTCGGAGAAACACCTCAATGATTATATCCGTAGCATCCCATCGGCCAAACTGGCGGCACTGCTAGAACTACCGGCAGAGTTCCATTGCTTACAAAAAGAAATTCGCTCGCAGGATCGTGGCTTGTTCGAACGTTTTTCGAATCTGCACGCGCATGATACGGAATTGCAGGATTTCAGCGATACCGGCGCGCTGGTGGAGGAGATGGATCTTGTCATTAGTGTGGATACATCGGTCGCACATTTGACGGGAGCGCTCGCGAAACCACTATGGATTTTGCTGCAATCAACGCCGGATTATCGATGGATGCTTGAGCGGGAAGATTCACCATGGTACCCGACTGCACGCCTGTTCCGGCAAAAACTCGATGAGGATTGGGGACCGATTCTGGATACGCTAAGGGCGGAACTTGAAGGCTTTATTCGCGAAAAAAGTGGGGCGGCCGGCGCATGAAGAACCCCTCCTCCGCGGCCAAGGAATCTGCCGGCGCACTTCTGGAGCAAGCGCTAGTTCACCATGAGGCGGGGGATTACGCGGCAGCGATTATCGCTTATGAGAAGTTGCTGGCGGCCTATCCCGAGGATGTGAATGGATTGACGAATTTTGGCCTGCTGCATTTGCACCATCGCCATCCCGAGAAAACGATTCCGCTCATTCGCAAGTCGCTCACGCATTATGCTAAACAGCCGCAAGCACTAGTCGATCTCGCGACGGCGTTGCGTCAGACAGGCGAGTTGATAGAAGCGATGATCGCGGTGGATCGGGCGCTGCAACTTCAGCCGAATTTCGCGGAGGCACTTGAGGAGCGCGCAATGACATTGCTTGCGCTTAAACGCTACGACGATGCGATTGAGACTTGTAAGAAGCTGCTGCTTGCCAAACCCAATTATGCTTATGCCTATAACATGATGGGCTTTGCGCAGCATAGCAGCGGGCAATTCGAAAAGGCGGTGGCGAGTTATGACCGCGTGCTCGCGCTAGCGCCGGACTCGGCAGAGATACTGAGCGATAAAGGTGCATCGCTGCTCGGCCTCAAGCGGTTTGATGAGGCACTAGCCTGTTTTGATCGGGCAGTAGCGTTGAACGCTCAGATCGCCGATATTCATAATAATCGTGGCAACGCCTTCAAGGAACTGGGACGAATTGAAGAGTCATTGGCGTGTTACGATCAGGCATTGGCGCTGAACCCTGATTATGGTGAGGCGCATAACAACCGTTCGCTCGCGCTTAATCACCTCGAGCGATATGAGGAGGGGCTTGCCAGTGTTGATCGTGCGCTTGTGCTTATCCCGAATTTTGCCGATGCACATAGTAATCGTGGCATTTTGTTGCGGGGGTTAAAACGATATGACGAGGCGCTCGCGAGTTTTGATGCGGCGATTGCCTTAAAGCCGGAAGTCGGCAGTCATTATTGGAATAAGTCGATGCTGCTGATTCTGCTCGGCCGCTACGAAGAAGGCTGGAAGCTTTACGAGTGGCGGTGGAAAACGGAGCTGCTCGATAAATTTTATAATCCCCTCCCCTTCCCGCTTTGGTTGGGGGCAACGCCGATCGCGGATAAAACGATTTTCATTCAATATGAGCAGGGGCTTGGTGATTTCATTCAATTCTGCCGCTATGGGCTGGTGCTGGAATCAATGGGCGCGAAGGTGGTGATGGAGACGAATCCGGCACTGCTGCCACTCGCCAAAACATTAAGCCCGACCATCCGTTTTATAACGCGGATGGAGGATATGGTGCATGTGGATGCGTATTGCCCGATTATGAGCCTGCCCCATGCGTTGCGAACGACGGTGGAGACGGTGCCGAATCATGTGCCGTATCTTGCTGTCGATCCTGAAAAACGTGCGGTATGGCAGCAAAAGTTGGGACCGAAAACCAAGCCGCGCATTGGGCTGGTGTGGTCTGGTTCGCCATCGCACACGAATGATCGGCTGCGCAGTATGAAACTTGCACAGCTCGCACCATTGTTGCAATTGCCGTATGAATTCCATGTGCTGCAAAAGATATTCGCGAGCGATCGCCTGCGTTGCGGGAGTTCAGTCAGTTACGCGACCATAGTGCGGATTTGAAAGATTTCGGCGATACGGCAGCACTTATTGAGGCGATGGATTTGGTCGTCAGCGTGGATACATCCGTGGTGCATCTTGCGGGGGCGCTCGCGAAGCCGTTTTGTTGTTGATCCCGACCGCGCCGGATTATCGGTGGATGCTTGAGCGAGAGGATACACCGTGGTACCCGACGGGACGGATTTTCCGTCAGCAGAAGACGGGCGATTGGGCGAGTGTGGTGACCCGTGTCATGGTCGCGGCGCAGCAATTATTTGGCGATACTTCCCGTGGCTGAGAACGCGGAAGCGCTGGTGCGCGAGGGCGACGTGCTGCGCGATGCCGGGCAGTTTGAAGCGGCGCTTATTTGTTATGACCAGGCGATTGCGCAAAGCGATTACTTTGCCGACGGCCCATCGCGGGCGAGCCTATGTGCTGGCGGAGCTAAAGCAATATGAAGAGGCGATTCGCAGTTGCGGACGTGTGATTGCGCTGACGCCTGATGATGCGGCGACTTATAATATCCTGGGCTTCACGCTCACGAAGCTTGGTTATTTCGCGAAGCGGTAGCGAATTACGATCAGGTGCTGGCATTGGCGCCGAACTCGCCGGATATTTGGGGGGATCGGGCAGTCGCACTTGTGCAACTCAAGCGGTTTGATGAGGCGATGGCGAGTTATGACCGCGCCATCGCGCTCAAGCTCCGATGCGGCGGATGCTTATTGGAACAAGGCGATTTTATTGCTGCTGCTTGGCAAATTCGAAGAGGGCTGGAAGCTTTACGAGTGGCGATGGGAAACAGCGTATTTCGCACCGATTCGCCGAGATTTTGCACAACCACTTTGGCTGGGCGATACGCCGATTGAGGGCAAAACTATCCTGATTCATTTCGAGCAGGGACTTGGGGATTTTATTCAATGCTGCCGCTATGTGCCGATGCTTGAGGCGATGGGCGCGAAGGTGATGCTTGAGGTGACGACGGCACTAGCCTCGCTGGTGGCAAGTGTAAGTCCCCATTGTAAAGTCGTGATCAAGGGTAGTCCGCTGCCGCCGTTCGATGTGCATTGCCCGGTGATGAGCTTGCCGTATGCAATGCGTACGCGATTAGACGCTGTGCCCAACCAAATACCTTATCTCTCTGCCGACGCGGAGGTAATGGCGCAATGGCAAGCGATGTTAGGAGAAAAACAGCAACGGCGAATTGGGATTGCCTGGTCGGGTTCGCCAACGCATGGGAATGATTTGCAGCGTAGTATTCCGTTGGCAGCGCTTGCGCCTGTGCTGCAATTGCCGGGCGAGTTTCACTCGCTGCAGAAAGATCTGCGAGCAGCCGATCAGGCGGCGGTGGCGGGGTTCCCGTCACTGCACGACCATCGCTATATGCTGCATGACTTTACAGACACGGCGGCGCTCATCGCGGCGATGGATGTGGTGATTACGGTTGATACATCCGTCGCGCATTTAGCAGGGGCAATGGGCAAGCCGGTGTGGTTGCTGCTGCCTTACATTCCCGATTATCGCTGGATGCTCGAGCGGGAGGATAGCCCGTGGTACCCGACGATGCGGATTTTCAGGCAGCCCGCGCGTGGAGATTGGGCGAGCGTGGTATCGCAAGTTGTGACAGCGCTGCAGAATGACGCGCTGGCGCGTGCACCGAAGAATGATGCCGAAACCTATCTTGCGCAAGCCGCAGCGGCGATTGCGGCAAAGCAATTTGAAGAAGCGATTGCGTGCGCCGAACGTGCAACTGCGATGGATAGCAAATCCGCCAAAGCCTGGATGGCGCTTGCTTTTGCGCAACATGAATGGGGAGATTATGCGGCGGCGGTGACGAGTTATGAACGGGTGCTCGCACTGCATCCCAACCATGCCGATACATATCGTGCGCGGGCGAATCCGTTGATTAAATTGCGGCGATTTGACGAGGCGCTTGCGAGTTTGAATCGAGCGATTGCACTGACGCCGCAGGTGGCAGCGATTTACAATAATCGCGGCAATGTGCTGCAAGCGATGGGGCGGTTTGCAGAAGCGATGGCGGATTATAATCAAGCTATTGCGATGGATGCACAGCTAGGTGATGCCCATTGGAACAAGGCATTGCTGTTGTTGCTGCAGGGAGACTTCGAGCAGGGCTGGAAACTGCATGAATGGCGGTGGAAACGGCAATCGGTGCAACAATATGTGCGCGTTCCACCGGCGCCGTTATGGCTTGGCGAAACGTCGATTGCGGGAAAACAACTGCTCGTGCACCCTGAGCAAGGGCTTGGCGATTTTATTCAGATGTACCGACTGATTCCGACCCTGCAAGCCATGGGGGCGCAGGTGGTGCTTGAGGTGGCACCGCCGCTGATGCCATTGATTGCATCGCTGCACCCGGATGTGACGCTAGTGGAGAGAGGTGGGTTTTTGCCGCCGATTGATGTGCATTGTCCGATCATGAGTCTGCCGCTCGCCATTGGCATGACACTCGCGACGATCCCGAATACGGTGCCCTACCTCGCGACAGATGCAGCAAAAGTAGCTGCGTGGGAAGCGAAGCTGGGAGCAAAAACTAAGCTACGAGTTGGGCTAGTATGGTCCGGTTCGGCAACGCATACGAATGATGATAATCGGAGTATACCGCTGGCTTCGCTTACACCGCTGCTGCGGTTGCCTTATGAGTTTCATGCATTGCAGAAGGAAATTCGGCCAAGCGATGAGACTGCGTTAGCGAGTAACGTGATCCACTCGCATGCGGACGATTTGCAAGATTTCACCGACACGGCCGCGTTGATCGCGGCGATGGATGTGGTGATTACGGTTGATACATCGGTCGCCCATCTGGCGGGGTCGATGGGCAAACCGGTATGGATCTTGCTGCCTTATATGCCGGATTGGCGGTGGTTGATGGATCGGACGGATAGTCCGTGGTATCCCACTGCACGCTTGTTCCGGCAATCTCGGATTGGGGATTGGGCAAGTGTGGTCGTCCAAGTAGAAGAGGCGCTGAAACAGGGTATTGTATGAGTACTAATGCCAGCGATATGGACGATTTTTTTCGGCAGGCGCGGGCGCTCGAGCAGGCGGGCGATCTCGATTCGGCGCGGATGCATTATGAGAAGATTCTTGCTGCTTCGCCGAACCATACGGACACGTTAACGCATTTAGGCATGCTGCATCTTGCGCAGCAGCAGCCGACGCAAGCGGTGCAGTTTTTGGCGAAATCGCTGCGGCTGGATCCTCAGCAGGCCGAAGCAAGTTATCGCTATGGCGAAGCGTTGCGGGAGCTGAAGCATTTCAAGGACGCGTTGGCGCAATATGAGGCGGCCATCACGCTTGCGCCGGAAGTGGCAGATTATCACGCCGGGCGGGGCGTAACGCTGTTTTATTTACGGCGTTATGACGAGGCGCTTGCAAGTTACGAGCGGGCCATTGCGCTCGACCCGAAACGCGCCGCATTTTATTGCGATCGTGGCGTGATTTTCATGCAGCTAAAGCGCTACGACGAGGCGCTTGCCTATTACGACTGTGCGATCGCACTCAAGCCGGATTTTGTCGATGCGCATAATAATCGCGGCAACGTGCTGCGCGATCTGCGGCGATTTGAGGAAGCGTTGGTCAGTTATGATCGGGCGTTGGTGCTGGATCCTGCGGCGGCAGATATTCACAACAACCTAGGCAATGTGCTGCGCGATATGAACCGGCACGAGGAAGCGCTGCTCGGTTACGATCAGGCGATCGCGCTTAAGGCTGATTACGCCAATGCGTGGAGCAATCGCGGCGGTACGCTGGTTGATATGCACCGCTTCGCGGAAGCGCAGGCAAGTTATGAACGCGCGATTGCGCTGCAGCCGCAATATGCCGGCGCCCATTGGAATCAAGCCTTGCTGGCATTGCTGCGGGGCGATTTTGAGCGGGGTTGGAAGCTTTATGAATGGCGCTGGAAGTTGCCGAGTTTTGCTTCCACGCATTACCAGTTCCCGCAGCCTTTATGGCTGGGTGAAACGCCGATTGCGGGTAAAACACTGTTCGTGCATCTCGAGCAGGGGATGGGAGATTTTATTCTGTTACTGC